>JAATFW010000046.1 GCA_015654985.1 Sphingobacteriales bacterium
AAACTGGTAGATACTGCCGGACGTATTGATAAATTCCGCAGTCGTTACGCTAAGAAATAAAATAAAAAATTTAAATATTTTGAAAGTCCCGGTGAACAGCCGGGACTTTTTTTATTTTTGCCTTTAAATGACCATTATTCTTTTTGACGATTCGGCACGTGATAGTTTGTTACCTTTAACATTTACACGTCCTGTAGCAGCATTGCGGATCGGAATTCTGACAATTGCCGAAAAATGGGCGGGATATCTGCAGGGGGATATCGCCTATCTTACCGCAGAATATCTCCAGAGAAAGTTTAAACTGTACGCATCAGCGCATAATATCCTTATTAACGGCTCTGTCTGTCCGGATGACGCTTTACTGGAAGCTATAGCCGGGCTAAAAGAAGGGGAGGTTCTGCAGCGAAAGGATGTTCTGATTGCGGCGAAGTTCAATGAAGCCGATGCGCAGGATTTTCGCTTAAATACCCGCGGGCTTAAAGTTATACCATATGCCGGAGAAGTAGTAAGGATTGTTTACCCGGAAGATATTTTTCTTAAGAACAAAGAGGAAATAAAAAAAGATTTTAAGCTTATTACTGCCGGGAGAACATCAGCTCCATTGAGTACTACCAATACGGTTTTAGGAGAGAATATTTTTGTCGAGGAGGGTGTAATTGCCGAATGCAGTATTTTTAATACGCTACAGGGGCCGGTTTATCTCGGGAAGAACTCCGAGGTTTGGGAGGGCAGCCTTATCCGCGGCGCTTTTGCCCTTTGCGGCAACTCACAGGTAAAGATGGGCTCCAAGATCTATCCGGGAACGACGATAGGCCCTTATTGCAGGGTGGGCGGAGAAATTAATAATGCAGTTATCCAAAGTTATTCATCGAAAGGGCATGAGGGATATCTCGGTAACTCAGTAGTGGGCGAATGGTGTAACATAGGGGCTGACAGCAACAATTCGAACCTTAAGAATAATTACACTGAAGTAAAACTCTGGGATTACAGCCGGGGCAAACCAAGAAATACCGGCCTGCAATTCTGCGGCCTGATTATGGCCGACCATGCTAAGTGCGGTATCAATACGATGTTTAACACAGGTACCGTAGCCGGTGTATTTGCAAATGTTTTTGGAGGAGGCTTTCCTCCTCATTTTATTCCCGACTTTTCGTGGGGCGGTCCCTCTTCAATGGAAACGTACCGGTTAGAGAAAGCTGTTGAAACTGTTGAAAAAGTATTTTTACGGAGAAACAAGGTATTTGACGATACGGAAAAACAAATACTCACAAAAATTTTTGATTTAACTAAACAATATAGAAATTTTAATAATTAAACGATGAGAAAAAAAATAGTAGCCGGCAACTGGAAAATGAATATGGATTACACCAGTGGTGTAAGCTTGTTTTCTGAGATCATCAATATGATAAATGATGAAGTAAGGGGAGATCAGGAAGTAGTTGTATGTCCTCCTTTTGTTCAGCTTCACAGCCTGGCACAACTTGCCAGCCAGAACGTCAGGATCAGCGTAGGCGCCCAGAACTGCCACCAGGCTGATTCAGGTGCTTATACCGGAGAGGTTTCAGCTTCTATGATTAAATCAGTGGGTGCAGAGTATGTAATCCTGGGTCATTCAGAACGCCGTCAGTATTTTGCTGAAAGTAACGAACTTCTTGCAAAAAAAACTGACGTTGCTATTAAGAACGGTTTAAAACCTATTTTCTGTATCGGCGAAACTCTTGAGGAGCGTAATGGCAATATACATTTTGATGTGATTAAGAAGCAGCTTTCTGAAGGCATCTTTCATTTGGGCACTGAAGATTTTGTGAAAGTTGTTCTTGCTTATGAGCCTGTGTGGGCAATTGGTACCGGAGTAACAGCCAGCAAAGAGCAGGCGCAGGAAGTTCATGCATTTATCAGGAAAGAAGTGGAAGAACGTTATGGTGATGCTGTAGCTGAAGATACTACCATTCTTTACGGTGGCAGTTGTAACCCTAAAAATGCTCCTGAGCTGTTTTCACAGCCCGATATAGATGGCGGCCTTATTGGAGGAGCGTCGCTTAAATCACGGGATTTTACAGATATTGTAAAAGTATTTAACAAATAACACTTGGATTATTACCAGTTTAGCTTTACGCTGGATTCAGAGGAAGAATTTCACCGGGACCTGCTTATTAATGCCGTGGCAGAAGCAGGTTCCGATACTTTTGAAGAAACGCCGGCGGGATTTAATGCATACATTGCGACAGACCATTTTGATCTTTCCCTGTTTAATAAAAGCTTAGAGCCTTTTGAGGGAATGTTTACATTTTCTTATAAGCAGGATCTCATCCGGCAAAAGAACTGGAATGAGGTTTGGGAGAGTAATTTTGAACCCATATCAGTAAAAGATCAATGCTATATCCGGGCGACTTTTCACGAGGCCCATCCCGAATACCCGTATGAGATTGTGATCGATCCGAAAATGGCTTTTGGTACCGGGCATCATCAAACTACTGCAATGATGATGGAATTTGTGCTGGAGGAAGATATAGAAGGCAAAACCATTCTTGATATGGGGTGCGGTACCGGAATTTTAGCCATCCTTGCTCATAAACGGGGTGCTTCGGATATCACTGCAATTGATTATGATCCGGTATGTTTTGAAAGTACTGCAGAGAATGCCGCTCTTAACAACGCAGGCAGTATCAAAGTTATTTGCGGTTCGAAAGAAGTAATCCCAGATAAAACGGTTGATATTGTTTTTGCCAATATCAACCGTAATATACTCATTGATCAGTTTGATCGTTATGCTGAAACGTTAAAAAGCGGAGGATCATTATTTATCAGTGGATTTTATGAAAGCGATTGCGGGCAATTACTGGAACAGGCTGAAAAATATTCTCTGAGTTTTGTCCGGAAAAAGCGTCTGGATGATTGGGTTGCCATGAAACTTTTAAAGCGGTAAAAATGTTTTACTGTAAATAAAATGTTTTTCTTCGTGGAAACAAATAATATGCATATACATTTTATTGCCATTGGCGGAAGCGCCATGCATAACCTGGCTATTGCTTTAAAGCAAAAAGGCCATACTGTTACAGGTTCTGACGATGCTGTTTATGAACCATCGCTTACAAGGCTGGCTAAATACGGGATTTTACCATCAAAGATGGGGTGGTATTCCGAAAATATTACTACGGATATTGATGAAGTGATCCTTGGCATGCATGCCAGGGCAGATAATGCTGAGCTTCTGAAGGCTAAGGAACTTGGCCTGAAAATTTATTCTTATCCTGAATATATTTATGAGCAGTCGCGTAATAAATTACGTGTGGTAGTAGGAGGCAGTCACGGAAAGACAACGATCACTTCGATGATCCTTCACGTGCTGAAAGAGTGCGGAAGAGAGTTCGACTATCTGGTAGGGGCACAGTTAGAGGGTTTTAAAACGATGGTGAAGTTGTCGGACGCAGAAGTAATAATTATTGAAGGCGATGAATATCTGACTTCACCTATTGACCGGCGGCCTAAATTTCATGTATATCAGGCGAATATCGGGATCATCAGCGGGATTGCATGGGACCACATTAATGTATTTCCAACATTTGAAAATTATGTGGAGCAATTTAAAATCTTCTTAAAGACGATCAGGGAGGGAGGTACTGTTATTTACAACCAGGACGATCCTGTTGTACGGGGTATTATAGAGGAAAGTGATATTAATGTCTTAAAAAAAGGATATACAATGACCGAAAATTACGTCGCTGAGGGTACTACATTTCTTAAAACAGGAAATGAAGAGATCGGGCTGCAGGTTTTTGGTAAACACAATCTATATAATATGGAGGCGGCACATCTGGCGTGTAAAGAATTGAAAATTTCTGATGAACAATTTTATCATTCTATCAGTTCTTTCGGGGGGGCGGCGAAAAGACTGGAACTCCTTGGTAAAAATAAAGATACTGCTGTATATAAAGATTTTGCCCATTCTCCTTCAAAATTAAAAGCTACCATAGAGGCGGTTAAAGAACAGTTCCCGGAAAGGGAGCTTGTTGGTGTGATTGAACTTCATACGTTCAGCAGCCTGAATAAAGATTTTTTAAAAGAATATAAGGGAAGTATGGATCTTGCGGATATCGCTGCTGTGTTTATAAACAGGCATACGTTTGAGCAAAAAAAGATAGAACCTTATGGCGAAAATGTAGTTAAAGAAGCATTTGGTAACACAAAGTTAAATTTTTTCAACAATAATGAAATATTGGTCGAATTTTTGAGTTCTATTAATTATAAGGGTAAAAACTTGCTTCTCATGAGTTCCGGTGATTTTGGCGGAGTAAATTTAGCCCGGTTAGCGGAAATAGCACTGCAAAAAGGACAAAAAAATAAAGGAAATGAAAACATTAGGTAAAAAGATCAGGCTTCTGCGGCACCAGAAGGGATGGAGCCAGGAAGATGTAGCGAAGAGGTTAGATATTTCTATTCCGGCATTTTCAAAGATAGAAACAGGAATTACGGATATTAACCTTTCCCGTTTGGAACAGATTGCAAAGTTATTTGAAATGACCGTAGTTCAACTGCTTACTTTTAATGATACAGAGCAGCAGGATAAGTATATTTCTGAACTGGAAATTACCACGAAAAGATTACAGGAGAGAGAGTCGGATATAATTCAGCTTCAGAAAAAAATTATTGACCTGTTTGAAGAACTCAGACGTTCAAAGATTTTATCGTAGGCGGGTTGAAGGTTGAAGGTTGAAGGTTGAAGGTTGAAGGTTGAAGGTTGAAGGTTGAAGGTTGAAGGTTGAAGGTTGAAGGTTGAAGGTTGAAGGT
>JAATFW010000081.1 GCA_015654985.1 Sphingobacteriales bacterium
CAGCGTCTTCGGGATTTTGCTTAATTATTGTCTCAGAGAAAATCTAATGTATGTTAAAATGAACGACAGGGCAATTGAAACTATGATATAAGGATATATTTTCAAGCTTAAAAATTTGGAAAAATATTACATATAATTTTCTTATATTTATTGCATAACTAATTGAGCCTGATATGAAAACGAAAATTTTCGAATCAATGGTAAAAGTTACTATTGCCATTGAGATTGCCATGCTCCTTTTTGCTCTTTATGCGATTTACAGGGTGTTTTTTATGTGAATCTTTAAAGAACTAAGGGTGCTGATCTACCTGTTTGCTCTAAACGACAGGATGATTTCTTTATGTAAAACCTGAGCATTTATAGATACCTTTGTATGGGCGTGTCACCTTACGTCTATGTTTATTGAATGAAACTTCTTCATACCGCCGACTGGCACCTTGGAAAAAAACTTGAACAATGCGAACGGACGGAAGAGCACCAACACTTCCTCGACTGGCTTATTGAAACATTAAGTGCCGAATGTATTGATGTGCTGGTCATCGCCGGCGATGTATTTGATACCGGTTTTCCATCCAATACAGCTCTTGAACAGTATTACCGTTTTTTAAGAAATGTTAAGAATACATGCTGCCGCGAAGTGATCATTATCGGGGGAAATCATGATTCTATCAGTACGCTAAATGCCCCCAAAGAATTATTGAAGTACTTTAACGTTCACATTATAGGAGGTGTACCATCCGTTTTCACAGAACAGATTATCCCGGTAAACGATGAAGTTGGAAAACTCCAGCTCGTGGTTTGTGCCGTTCCCTTCCTGCGCGATAAGGATGTCAGGCTATCTATTCCCGGGGAGACAGGAGCTGAAAGGGAGTCACGCATTAAACAGGGGATCTGTGATCACTACAACCGTTTTAAAGAACATATCGCCGGTTACAAGGCAAATGGTATTCCGGTTATTGCAACCGGTCACCTTTTTGCTGCGGGTTCCAGCACTTCCGACAGTGAGAAAGAGATCCATGTAGGAAATCTCGGACAGCTTTGCGGGGATCAGTTCCCTAAAGAATTTGATTATATAGCCCTTGGACATATACACCGCCCTCAGGTGGTTAATAAGATGAACCATATCAGGTATTCTGGTTCGCCGGTAGCTTTAAGCTTTTCGGAGTCTGACGATAAAAAAATGGTGATCATCCTTGAGTTTGAGGACGGAAAGATCAGCAGGCTGGAGGAGCATGAAATTCCTTGTTGCCGTAAGCTGATCAGGATAAAGGGAAATTTGGATGCGGTTAAAAGTAAACTGCTGCTGCTGGAAGACCATCGTTTGAAATACCCCTCCTGGGCAGAGGTACAGGTTGAAACGGAAAGCTATATTGCGGACCTGGATGAACAACTGGATCAGCTCCGGGTGGGGAAACCCTTCATTGAACGTTTTTTTCCAAGGCAGGTGCGAACAAGTTCCATACAGGCCCTGGATGGAAAGCTGGAAGAGGGAATGACGCTCGCTGATCTTGAGCCTAAGGCTGTTTTTTTGAAAAAGTGCGAAGCGGAATTTGGCGAATCGGACTATGAAGACCTGGTGAAAACGTTTGAGGAGGCACTTGAGAAAATGGAACAAACAGGGGAGGCAGAGTAATGAGGATTATCAGCGTTAAGTTTCTGAACCTGAATTCTCTGAAAGGAGAACATGAAATTCGTTTTGACCAGTCGCCCTTTACCGAAAGCGGTTTGTTTGCTATTACAGGCCCCACAGGCGCCGGTAAAACAACCATCCTGGACGCCATTACCGTTGCCCTTTACGGAAAAGTGCACCGGCTGACGAGAGATGTATCAGAGATCATGTCGCGCCATACTGCTGAATGTTATTCGGAAGTGGAGTTCGAAGTGAAGGGAAATAATTACAGGGCTAAATGGTCGCTCAGGAAAAGCAGGGGAAGGGCCGACGGAAACCTTCAGGCCGAAAAGATGGAACTGGCAGAAATATCTTCCGGAAACTTCCTTGGCGGTCACACTCCCACATTGATAAAACAGGCCATTATAGACCTGTGCGGACTTGATTATAACCAGTTCCTGAGATCTGTGATGCTGTCGCAGGGAGATTTTACCCGGTTTTTAAAGGCCGATGATAACGAACGGAGCGAGCTGCTGGAGAAGATCACTGATACCGGTATCTACTCGGAGGTTTCCCGGTATGTATTCGAAAGGCAAAAAGAAGAACGGGAAAAACTGGACCTGTTAAAGAACCGTCTTGATAGCGTCGAACTGTTGTCCGAAGGAGACCGCGCCGTGCATGAGGCCCGCTTAAAGGAGCTTGGAACTGAAGTAAGTGAGGTGAAGTCTAAACAGACAGTTATTGTTTCCAAAATCAATTGGTTGAACAATATCAAAGCTCTGGAAACCAAGGTTACGGAGGTGGATCAGGAATTTCTGGAACAGGCGGAATTACGTGAAAAAAGGCTTCCTGATTTTGAGCGTTTAAAATTACATAATAAAGCGGTTGAATTTAAGCCGGCGCTGGTTGAAATTAAAACAATAACAGACCATGCCGAAAAGCTGGCTTTTGACCTTGAACAGATCCATATTCAACTTCCGGGGATCAAAAGAGAAGCCCAACAGGCAGCCGACGCTTTAAGTGTAGCTTCTAAGGCCGCGGAAATAACGCAGAATAACCTTACAGCAACAGAACCTCTGCTCGAAAAAGTTGTTTTACTGGATTCCCGTATTGAAGGTCTGAAGAATCAGGTCTCTCGTTATAGAATAGTATGGGAGCAGTCGGATGCCGACACGAAAGACCTTATAAAAAAGGAAGAGGAGAAGGTTAAGGAGCTTAAGCAAATAGAACAGGAGCTAAACGACCGGGAGCTATGGATTAAGCAGCACGAAGCAGATAATAACCTTGGAACCCAGCTAATCATATTAAGGCAGTATACCAAAGAGTTTGAGGAAGTTCTGTCTGCTATTGATTCTGTTGAAAAGGAAAAACTTGCATTGTTGAAGCAGGAGGAAGAGGATAACCTTTCTCTTGCCCTGAATAGCAGCTATATTAATGAACTGAAAGAAGCAATAAAGCAGGCAGAAAATTTAGTAAATGATCTTGAGGACAAACAAGCAGCAGTATTTAAAGGAAAAAGCCAGGAAGACCTGGAAGCGGAGGCGGCAGAACTTCCCTCGCTCATAAGCTTTTGCCAGCAGCAATACAGGCTGGCAGAAAACTTCGCCCGTTTAAGGGCTGAAAAATTGGAGATGTTAACGTCTTTAAGCGACCGGGAAAGCCTGCTTCAACAGGAAAAGTCTTCCCTGGAGCTGTTGCAATCAGAACAGAAAGCAGCGGAGACAAACCTGCGCGATTTAAGGCAGCTTGTTGAATTACAGCAACGGATTCAAAATTATGAGACAGACAGGAAACAGCTAAAGAAAGATGAACCCTGCCCTTTATGCGGCTCCGTTCATCATCCCTATGCACAACACAACTATCATAGCGAACTGAGCTCTGCCGAAAGGAAAAGAGATGCGCAGGAAAAGATTGTATTTTCCCTGTCAGAGCGCCTTCAGCAGAAAACCATAGAAGTGAATATGCTGGAAATGAATATTCTGTCAGGAAAACAGCAGCAGGCCAGGATCAATGCCGAGCTTGTCTCTTTTGAAGAGGAATTTAAAGAGATTAATAAGCGCTTGCCTGCACCCCTTGATATTGCAAAAGCAGAAACTATCGGTGCTGTTATTAAAAAGAAGCAGCAGCAATTAAGCGTTCTGCGGGATACTATTCGTACTATCAGGGAACTGGGCCTGTCTCTTGTTGCAGCCCGAGAATCCGTCACCGGAAAAAACCGGCTGAAACTGGAATCGGAAGGAACGATCAATTCTCTGGCCGAGCGGATTAAAGGCTTGAAAGAGCAGATCCTGAAGATTATAAAGCAGGCCGGCTCTTTAAATGAAAAGCGGGAAAATTTGTTTAATGAGCTAAATGTATTGCTTTCTCCCTTTGGAATTGAATTTGACTACCAGGACGTAATCAATATTGATTCGGTATTAACTGCCAGGCATGAAGAATACACCGCTTCTGTTAAAAAACTGCAGCAACTCGAACTGCGCCATACGCAGGTCAGAACAGAACTGGAGAAAACAGGGGAGAACCTGTCGGAAAAACTGGGAGTCCTGTTAAAGCAGGAGGCAGAATTAAAGCAGGAGGAAGAGAAGCTTCATAAGCTGGAGGCTGAACGGGAGCTGATATTTGGTGACCGGAATCCGGCAACTGAACGCGAACGGCTGAATAAAGAATTAAAAGAAAGCAGGATAACAAAGGACCGTCTGCAGCAGTTGCTGCAGCAAAAACAGGAACAGTTAAAAGTAAGCGAATCTAAAGTAGTTCAGCTTAATTCTGATCTTGAAAGCGTAAGGGCGCAATTGCTTGTTCTTAACGACAAACTTTCTGCCGGGCTTCAGCGCAGGGATATAGCCTCTGTTGATGTGCTGAAGCAGCTTTTTCTGCCTGACGACGAAGCCATGCAGTTGTCTAAGCTTGAAAGGGAAATTGAAACCCGGCTCGCTGCCTTAAAACAGTTGAAAGACACAACGGAAGCAGAACTCAGAGAAGTATCCGCCAAAAATCTCACCCATGAAATGCCTGAAGTATTGCAGGCCCTGCTGGAGGATACAGACCTCCGGATTTCCGTTCTTAACCAGGAAACAGGCAGCTTAAACCGTATCTTAGATGAAGATAACAGGCTTAAGCAGAAGTTTTCTGAAGTTGCCGCCCAGATCAGTATCCAGCAAACTGAATTCATGAGATGGCTGAAACTATCATCGCTGATTGGTTCAGCCGACGGGAAGAAGTTTAGCCGGTTCGCGCAGGGGCTGACTCTTGCCCGGCTGGTTGATCTTGCCAACCGTCACCTGCTGAAGTTAAGCGACCGGTACCGGATCTTAAAAAGCAGGGAGAAAGATCTGGAACTTCTGATTATAGACGGGTATCAGGCAGACGTGGTAAGACCCATGGCCACGCTCTCCGGTGGCGAAAGCTTTCTGGTGAGCCTTGCTCTTGCCCTCGGCCTGTCTGACCTTGCCAGCCGCAAGGTTCAGATCAATTCTTTATTTATTGATGAAGGGTTCGGTACGCTGGATGCAGATACGCTTGATGTGGCAATTTCGGCACTCGAAAACCTGCAGGCCGGTGGGAAAACAATAGGCATTATATCGCACGTCGATGCACTGAAAGAGAGAATCGGAACACAGATTCAGGTAATTAAACAGCCGGGAGGGTTCAGTAAGATTAAAATACTTAGTTATATGAATGGAATCTTCTGGTAAAACCGGCAAAGAAATCCTTAAAATGAATGGTATTCTCTTCTAATGTTTACAAAAACATTCTATAGCTTTTTATATGCTGCAAACATTATTACAGGGATATTAACAAATGAGATTGCGTTTGTTTTTTTGTAGTTTTATCACTTTGAAGTGCCAGTTATTCATAAAAAACAATGCATACATTAAACGATGTCCATCAGCAGTTTGCTGCATTTTTTAAAAGCGAAAAGCTGCAGCCATTTGCTTATCTGGTTTCGAAAAAACTGGGAGAGGGGCATATTTGCCTGCGTCTGGACGATCTTGATGATGAAATAGCCGAACTGCCGCCGCATTACAGGAATATCTCTGAAAAGAGACATAATTTGCAGAACGAACCCCTGGTAGCGTTACAGCCGGGCGACAGGCAGCCGTTCGTTCTCTATAATAACCAACTGTATTTACAGCGGTATTTTATGTATGAAACATTGATCCTTAACAGGATCATGGATTTTGTGCAGACAGAAGCGTCGGTACAGCACGAAAGGTCGAAATCTCTGAGAACCCACGCTGCCCTTATCAGTGATATGTTTGCAGCAGATCTGGGGGTACCGGAAAGTGCTGGTCGCGCAAACTGGCAGTTAGCAGCCGCGCTGAGCGCCGTGTTAAATAATTTCAGCATCATTACAGGAGGCCCCGGTACCGGAAAGACCACTACCGTGGCTAAAATACTGGCAATCCTTTATGCCATACATCCGGAACTGAAAGTAGCGCTGGCTGCACCCACCGGGAAAGCAGCGGCAAGAATGGCGGAGTCTCTGAAGTCGGCTTCTGTTCCTGTGAATGTAAATATTGCCGCGAAATTCAAAGGTCTTGAACCATCAACTCTTCATCGTTTACTTGGGTATATCTCCGGCTCTTCCTGTTTTAAGCATGATCATTCCAATCCTCTGAACTATGATGTGGTAATAGTGGATGAGTCTTCCATGATCGATGCAGCTTTATTTGCCAAACTTCTGGATGCTGTTGACCCCAATACCCGGCTCGTCTTACTGGGAGATAAAGACCAGCTCGCCTCCGTGGAAGCGGGGAGTCTTTTTGGCGACTTGTGCCAGGCCCGGGATACATTGAACCTGTTCAGCGAAGAAAGGGCTGCACTGATCAATTCATTCAACGGTGATCGTTACAGTCATATTGCCGAACCGAATATTACTCCGGCTTCTGCACATCCCCTGTTTCAGCATGTTATAGAGCTGAAGCATAGTCACCGTTTTAATGACGACCAGGGCATAGGTAAATTCAGTAAAGCGGTTATAAGAGGAGATGAGGATACGTTAAAAGCTTTTACAAGCTCACAAAACGACGGACAGGTTTTGATCGATACCGGTTATTCACAAAAGCTTTTTGAAGAGTTTGCCGACGGCTATGCAGAGTTTATCAGGGAAAAGGATGTAGGGCAGGCCCTTCAGAAAATGAATAAATTACGGGTGCTGTGCGCGGTAAGGGAAGGCGAACAGGGCCTGTATTCGGTTAACCGCAGGATAGAGAAGTACCTTGAACAAAAAAAACTGATCAGGCTGAACGGAGAATTTTATGAGAACAGGCCGGTAATTGTAACAGGAAACAACTATACAATTGGTTTATTTAACGGAGATACCGGCATTGTGCGCCCCGACGATAATGGAGCTATGAAGGTATGGTTTGATGACGGAGCGGGCGGGATAAAACCCGTATTACCGGGATATATCAGCCGGGCAGAAACAGTTTTTGCCATGACGATCCATAAAAGCCAGGGTTCGGAGTTTAACAGGGTGCTGGTGATATTGCCGGCAGACGGAAATATGGCCCTTCTTACCCGCGAATTATTATATACAGCAGTAACCCGTGCAAGATCAACGGTTTATTTACAGGGGACGGAGGCCGTAATTTTAAAGGCTTCCAGTCGTTTTGTAAAAAGGGCTTCAGGTATTGCCGCACGGTTTATTCAATAACAGGAAATTATACCTACACATCAGGCTTATATGGCACTTTATTTACAGGTATCCAATTCACTTTCACAATTAGCAAAGCAACTTTATGCTGATCTGAAATCTCAGCAGAATATGGTTTTTCAGCCTTATTACATCGTTACACAAACAGAAGGGATGAATAATTGGCTGAAGCTGCAACTGGCTGGATACATGGGTATAGCGGCCAATTACCGTTTCATGAAGCCTAATGATATTATTTATGAGATATACCGTTTACTCGGTGGCAAATATTCTCAGAGCCTGTCTTCTGATAACTTGTCGTGGATCTTTTATAAACTCCTTGCTGAAAAGGATTTTATAAAAACGTTTTCTGATGTTGCTGCATACTATGAAGAAGGCGCTGATAAAGAAGTGAAGCGACTGGCGCTTGCCGAAAAGGTGGCCGATCTTTTCGACCAGTACCAGATCTACAGGCCGGAAATGATACAAGACTGGAACCTGGCCCGGGCAGAGGATGTAAAAGGAGATGACTGGCAGAAATTTTTATGGATTAAAGCCAGGGAACTTACCAAAGACGGCCTCCCGGATAAAACACTCATCGGCCAGTTTATTCTCCGGGCTTTGCAGCAGCCGGAGCAGGCGGCAGAGTTGAGGGCACGGATGCCTGCTGTTCATATTTTCGGACTGTCGGTTATTACCGTTTACCATCTTCAGTTATTCAGTGAACTTGGAAAGTATATCAATTTTTATTTTCATATTCTCAACCCTGCACCTTCTGTGTACTGGTTTGAAGACCGGAGTGAGAAGCAACTGGCCCTGTTAAAGAAAAAAGGATTTGTTGACGCCGATGAGCCGGTGGCAGGTAACCCATTGCTGACCAGTTGGGGCCGCCTGATCCAAAATACCTTTAGCCTGTTCTTCAGGAATGAAGAGCTTATAAATTCATATGAAGAAGTTGGTGTGGAAGAACCCGGCGACAGTACACTTTTGCAGTGTATCCAGCGGGATATATTTTATAACAGAAGCAATGCTGAAAGAAAACTCCTGGGAGAAGAATATATAGCTGATGGTTCGGTTACAATTAATGCCTGTTATACACCTGCCAGAGAAGTAGAGGCCCTTTATAATTACCTCGTTCATCTGGTGGATAAGAGAAAGGAGTTATTGTCGGCCCGCGATATTGTAGTGATGGTTACCGATATCGACACCTATGCTCCTTACATCAGGGCCGTTTTTAATAATGCTCCTTATCAGTTTCAATATACTGTCGCCGACGAGAGTTTTACCGCCGGCGACAGTATTACCAATGCACTCCAGTCTGTTCTGCACATGAACCGGTTGAATTTCAAAGCGGAAGAAGTGTTGCAGTTATTGGATTCGGGATATATAAGAAAGCGGTTTGGGATTAGTAACCTATCGCTGATCAGGAAGATTGTGGGCAAAGCCGGTATCCGTTTTGGGATGGATGGCGACAGCGAAGATGATACCATATATGTGAGCTGGAAATATGGAATTGAACGGATTATGTATGGTCTGTGTATGAGTGGCGAAGGTGAATTTATTAGTCCCGATGGTGAAGGCTTTTACTCTCTGGATGTTCCCGAAGGTCACGATTCTGCCGACATCATAAAATTTTGCCATTTCGTGCAGGTACTGATGGATTCTGTTAAAGAACGCGACACAAACCGTACGATCTCAGGCTGGGTGGAATATATTGAATCTGTTTTATATAACCTGGTTTTTGAACCGGGAGAAGATGCTGATGAGGATTATGACCTTTTATTAAAGCACCTTGAAAATTATAATGGATTGAACGAATTCTTAACAGAAGAACTGAGTTATGAGGTGTTCATTCACAGCTTTATGAAAGCACTCTCAGCTTCTGCACGATCTGCTTCTTTTGCCACCGGTGGTATAACCTTCTGTTCGCTCATTCCTATGAGGAGTATTCCTTTTAAGGTAGTGGCCCTCCTTGGATTGAACTTCGATAAATTTCCGCGGAAAGAAAACCCTTCAGGATTTAACCTGATGGAAAAAGAAAAAAGAAAGGGAGACAGAAATATTAAAGAGAATGATAAACATCTCTTCCTCGAAACCGTATTGTCGGCACAGGATTATCTTTACCTCAGCTATATAGGCCAGAGTGTAAAAGACAATACCATCCTTCCCCCCTCCGCGCTGGTAGATGAACTGATTGATTATATAGAGGCTGGAAGTGGCGGGCAGGAGATGGACCGGAACCTTCTGGTTACCAGGCAGCCTTTGCACGGTTTCAGCAGGAAGTATCAGGTTGCCAATGCCCGCCTCTACACATACCTGGATGATAAACAGAAGAATGGGGGTTCAGAACTACAGTTAAAGCCGGCAAAGGAGCGCGGAGCCTTTGATTTTGAAGAGATTTTACTGGAAGGCTTTATTGAGTTTTTCAGGAATCCATTTAAAGCCTATTACAATAAGATTCTGGGCATTTATTATGGTTCCGACGATGTTTTGCTAAAGGATACTGAAGTGTTTGACCTTGATAGTCTGCAGAGATGGAAGTTGAAACAGGATTTACTCCATACAGACCCTGAAGAGGAGCCTGCTTTAAAAAGCAGGCTTATAAAGACAGGTGTACTGCCCTTAAAGAGCATGGCTGATGTTACCGTTCAGTCCATCGAAGCAGAGGTTGCCCCTGTCAGGAAAATTTTCAGGGAGTGCACAGATGGCCTTACAGAGGAAACTGTTTCTGTAGAATTAGAAACTGCAGAAGGGTTATTTAAGGGCCGCCTGAATAGTATTTACGGAAATAAGCTGATTTGTATTTCCTGGTCAAAAAATGAATACAGGTATTTACTGGAGGCCTATATCAGATACCTTGTCGCCAGGGCAGCCGGAGTATCTACAGGCCTGTATTTTATTTCGGCAAAAAAGGAACAGGTATTTGAGGCTACGGCAATGGGTACGGATGAAGCGTACGGAAAACTGACCCGCCTGATGCAGTTGTACAAACAGGGGCATGATAATATACTTGCTTTTTACCCCGACCTTGGAATTGACCCGGTTAATTTGGGAAAGCTTAATGAAGAAGGATTCAAAAAGAAGGTGAAGGATAAAGTTGAAAATTATAACATACCCTGTAATGATCTGTATCTGATCAGGGAGTATTACAAAGGGTTTTTCAACCAGGATAATATCTTTGATGAATATAGGGAGAATGCAGAACTGCTTTTAATGCCGCTGATTGATTTCTTGCCAAACTATTATAGTAAGTAATAAGTAATAATATGTCCTCCACTAAAGGATTTAAAAATTTTAATGCTGTTACCGTCCCCCTTGAAGGAAGCAACCTGATAGAAGCAAGTGCCGGAACTGGTAAAACATATTCCATCGCTATACTTGTATTGCGTTTAATACTAGAGAAGCGCCTTTCTGTAAAGGAGATCCTGATGGTTACTTTTACCAAAGCCGCAGTTGCCGAGCTGGAAGAACGGATCAGGTTATTTGTCCGGCTTGCCTTTAAAGCCAGCCAGGGAGGAAATATAAAAGATGCAGCAATTATCAGCCTCGTAACCAGAGCTCAGGAACTGAACGGGGAAGAAGATACCCGCTCTTTACTGAAAGAAGCAGTGCTGTTCCTGGACGAAACCTCCGTCCTTACAATCCATAGTTTTTGCCAGCTTACCCTTACCGAATTTGCTTTCGAAACGGGACAATTGTTTGGGGCGGAAACATTGCAGGATACCAGGTCCCTGCTCGAAGAGGAGGTAAATAAGTTCTGGAGGAAGCATATTACCACCATTCCGGTTGAATTATTACAATCGTTGCTGGAGGCCGGATTGTCCCGTAACAGTATTTCTGCTGTAGTTAAGGAACATCTTGACGGTAAAAGGTATTTCGATTATAACGCTGCAAAAGATTATTCCTTCTGCGGCGAAGAACATGAAAGTTATATCAGCGATATCCGTAAGCTGAAGGATAAAGAAGCGGAGTTAAAGAGTTGTCTTATACAGCATATTAACGAAAGCAGTGAAGATTTAAAGAGGATAACCGAAGCGAACCGGTATGCAAAGAAATCTCTTTTACATCTTATAGACCGGCCGGAAGAATTTATAAAGGTGATCAGTGAGAAAAAAGAGAGTGCCTATATCATTGATCTTTACCAGGAGGTTCTTGATCAATGCGCCGGTTGTGATGAGGCCTTTCAGCAATTAAAGGTTTTCCTCGATCAGATTATCAGTCGCTTATATTGTCTTGCTATCAGTAAGATCTCAGCAGGTGTTCTGGAGCATAAAAGACGTAATAACCAGACCTCATTTGACGATATGATAGAAAATCTGCATGCAGCCCTGGTTAAGAATGATAATCCCCGTCTGGTAGAAGGCCTGCAGAAAAAATATAAAGCAGTATTTGTCGATGAATTTCAGGACACCGACCGGCTTCAGTATGAGATCTTCAGCGAAGCTTTTGGAACAGGCAGTATCCTTTTTTATATCGGTGATCCGAAACAGTCTATTTATGCCTGGAGAAAAGCAGATATATTTACCTATTTTAAGGCCTATGAAGCTGTACAGCACCGTTATGGAATGAATCTGAATTATCGTTCATCCGGAGCCTTTATTGAAGCTATGAACCGTTTCTTTAAGCCGGTGTCCGGTTTTGATACCTTTTTCTTTGGCAATGCGGCCCACGCTATTGAATATATAGAGGTTGAATCGCCTGTAGGAAATCCTAAAGGCCGCCTGTATAAAGAGGGTAATGCTGATGTCCCCATCTCCATCTGCCTGTTGCCAAATAAAGAAGCTGTATATAATGCAGTGGCCGGGCAAGTGGCCGGGCTCCTCGGTTTGAACTATTCCCTGAAAGACGAAGCAGGGAAAGATAAACAGGTCTCTCCTGCAGATATCGGAATTTTGGTACGAACCAACAACGACGGCCGAAAGATAAAATCTATTCTGGCCAGGTATGGCATTCCGGCTGTAACGATCGGGGATGATAAAGTATTACGGTCGGAAGAAGCAGTCTCCCTTTTATATTTGCTGGAAGCAATGGCTGATATTTCGCTGCAGAATATCAACAGGGCCCTGCTCTCGCCTTTTACCGGATATTCTGCCGGTGATATCCTGGCCATGGACGATGAGAAAATGCTCGGGCTTTTCGGAAAATACAAGGTAAGCTGGGAGGAAAACGGAGTATATACCGCTTTAATGGACTTTGTAACCGACTATTCAGTACAAAAGGTGTTGCTGGACCATCATACAGAAAACGGAGAAAGGATCATTACCAATCTCTTTCAATTGATTGAGCTGCTGCATAAAGTGCAGATCCGTAAAAAGCTTTCACCATTGGAACTTATCAGTTGGCTGAAACGTGGAACAGAAGGAATGGAAACTGAAGGTGATGAATACGAACAGCGGGTAGAAAGTGATGAAGAATCTGTTAAGATCGTAACGATCCATAAAAGCAAGGGACTGGAATATAAAATCGTACTGGCCCCTTTTCTTGATTTTGTGACAGAAAATCTGCGCCCTTTTTGCAGCTTCCGTGATGCCGGAACCGGTGAATATGTATCGGCAAATAAGGACGCGTTAAGTGATGAACAGAAAAGCCTTCTTGCCGAACAGACCGAGCAGGAGAACCGGAGGCTGTTATATGTGGCTGTTACCCGGTCGGTCTATAAGTGTTTCATTTATAAAAACCTTTACTTCAGGCAATCTTCCCTCTCTGTTTTTATAAATGCTTTGGAGGGAACGTCATCCCCTCTGATTGAATTTTCAGAGCCGGTGGCTGTTCCGGCACGATACTTTTTTAATCCCGCCCAAAATACAACTCCTGCTCCGCAAAAACAGCCTGTTACATTTGATCTGCTTGAAAAAAACTGGCGGAGGATGAGCTATTCCATGCTGCGCGCACAGCATGAGGCAACCAGGGCCGCCAGGCAGAACAAATATGAGGATAACTATGAACGCTTCATTTTTCACGAATTAACCAGGGGGGCCAAAACCGGAAACTTACTGCACTTTATTTTTGAGAATATCGGTTTCAGTAATAGTAATGGCTGGTTGTATGTCATAGAAGAAGCGGTCAGGCACTTCGTGCCGGGTCAGGCTGAAATATATACCGAAATGCTGCTGATCTTACTTGATCATGTATTACATGTGCAGGTTGACCTGGAAGGTGTTTCGTTTTGTCTCGCAGATGTAACGTCCCAAAAACAACTTCATGAGTTTGAATTTGATTTCAGGGTACCTCTGTTTGAACCTGCTTTGCTGGAAAGTTTATCAGCCCCCGGCACAGAGATCCATATAAATAATCTCAGTAAGCTGGAAGGCCTGATGAATGGGAAAATAGACTTGTTTTTTGAGTGGAATAACCAGTTCTTTATTCTCGACTGGAAATCAAACTACCTTGGCGATTCTGTAAAGGATTATTCTCCGGCGGCAGTCGCCGCAGCTATGAATGATAATAACTATCATTTGCAGTACCTTATCTATTCACTTGCTGTAAAGAAGTACCTTGAAAGCCGTTTGCCTTCATTTAATTATGATACCGGATTTGGCGGTGTGATTTATTTCTTTGTAAGGGGCATGAGGAAGGGTTCTGCCAACGGGATATTTACGTATAAACCCCCTCTTGAAGAAATAGACAGGCTTGATAACGTGCTTTCAGGTCTTTAATTTTTGCAGCTCGGTTTTCATATAGGGAACCCATCTTTTATAGAACAAATACAGATGCCCGGTATGCGGAAGCTTTATTACTTCTGAATTATTAACCTCCTGCAGAAAGGCTTTCGTTTCGCGGTAGTTGCAAACCTGATCCTTTGCTCCCTGTAATGAGATAAATGGCTCGGGAAGGTTAATGCAGGGGCCAAAATTATAACCATTGCTCCCTGCCCAGGGAACCATTTCAAAATTTCCGGAGCCTTTGCAAAAAGGCTTTTTTACGGCAAGATCCGGGCAGAACCCTATCACAATAGCACCCCTGAAAGCGCCCGGAGGGGCCTGGCACAACGTTCCATATACCAGATCAGCCCCAGTCGAATATCCGATCAGTATAGTAGGAAGAGCATTGGGCACACCCAGCTTCCTCTGAACATATTTGCTGAGTTTCTGAAAGTCTGCAGCCGGATAGAGGCTGTCATTAGATTCTTTCTCCAGGTTATTGAGATATTGCCGGGAATTGATGCCTATATATATTTCGTCATTTGAACGCATGCTGTGCATCATAGAAACAGTACGCCAGTTCCAGCCTTTATCTCCTGCCGCAAAAAGAATAACCGACCGGGGCCGTGCTTTGCTTTTATATATTGATACTTTCCCGAATTTATCAAACACTACCTGTACAGAATCCTGCCGGGCTGCGTAGCTTTTCAGTTGAAAAGATATAATAGTTAATAGAATGATGGCTCTAAGGCATTTCATCGGTTAATATTTGCTTGTCCTCCCGGACTTACCGGAAGCAGTACAAAATTTATATTCTCTGATGAAGATTTGATGAAGTTGATAGTTATTACTTTTCCTCTTCAGGTGGTAGGATATGCTTCAGAGAAGTGGTGAGACCAATTTGATGACTTGTCCCTTTTTTTACTTTTGATATTTTATCCTTCTTCTTAAAGCTTTTTTTTAGCTCAGTTTCTGCCGCCTTTATTACTTTACGATTCTTTTTACTAAGCTTCGCAGATTCTTCAGATGCATCAAGTGCGATCAGTGCGGCTTCTGTTTCCTTTATTTTATTCCCGAGTTTTTCAGTCCGTTCCTTAAGCGTCCTGACAACGTGTTTTTCTGTGATTTTTGGCATAATATAAAATATTTAATTTTTTAAATTTATCAATTATGCCGGTAAATGCCAAGTACTATATTGAGACTCAACATGCAATAGGGGCTTTACTGTTGTCAATACTTTTGCCGGGTAGGAAAAGTATTGATGCAGGCTACCGGATCGATTAAATAGACGAACTTACTGGTGTTATATTAAAGATAAATGGCTTGTTTCATCTTTATAAGACAAGAATTTAAGGCGGTCTGTACTTATCAATTACAGCTCATTACTTATAACTAGTTTTTTGTTATTGAAGACGCAGGAGTGTGTAAGGCAATGATTACAGCACCCTTTTCACCTAAACTGCCATAACGGGCAACAGCTTCTTCTTTTTCCATTCTCGAGATACTTTGAATATCTTCTTTTTGAATATGTTTATAACTGCTCAAGGCTTTTTTTCGTGTATAGGGAACCCCATTGACGATGTAAAGGGAAGGACGGTTGGTTCCGGTAATCTCAGCGATGTATCGGTCCAGCATATTACCTGCAGATCCGCAGATAGCTGCACCAATAAGAGCTCCAATTGCACAGTTTCCGCTTTTTCTGCCAAATGATGCTCCCATATGTTCTCCAACTCCAGCTCCAAGTTCCACACCGGATGGTAAGCGATCTACTGTGCTGCAAGCTTGTAATGTAATAAAAAGAAGCAAACAGCCCGGCCAATATACATTTATGCCCCTCATATTAATCCTGATTTATTTTCGAACTATTATTTTGCAATATATAAAAAAATACTCAGAGAAAATGCAAACAATCTGATATTTTTTTTACACAGTTGTGATAATCCCTGAGGAACTATTTATTACGCCTTATGAACAATATTATCAGTGTCTATAACCTTAAAAGTATTATTATCAAACTCATAGAGCCGTGGAACGCCCGTGGGAATATCGATCTGCGTGATGGCAGCCGTGCTGATCTTTTCTATATGCATCAGCAAGGCACGTAAGCTATTTCCATGAGCTACAATGAGGATATTCTTCCCGTCTTTAAGCAGGGGTTCTATGTTCTCTTCATAGTAAGGGATTACCCTTTCCTGGGTATCCTTCAGACTTTCACCCTCAGGCGGCCTTATATCAAAACTCCTGCGCCATAAATGAACCTGCTCTTCCCCATATTTTTCTGCAGTCTCTGCCTTATCAAGGCCCTGCAGTGCTCCATACCTTCTTTCGTTTAATGCAGCGCTTTTATAGATTACTAAGTCACGCTGATCTATTTCATGAAGGATAATATCCAAAGTTTCCTGTGCCCTTTTTAATGCCGATGTAAAGGCCGCATCAAAATGCAGGTCCTTTAATTTCTGGCCTGTAATCCGTGCTTCTTCTCTTCCCTGATCTGTAAGATCAATATCCACGTCGCCTGTAAACCTGTTTTCGAGGTTCCATACAGACTGTCCGTGCCGTACCAGTACTAAATAACTCATTTGTTATTAAACCGCTGAGAGAGAGATTTTGTTTATGCTGATACACTCATTTTTCTTCTATCTATAGTTTCTATATCCACTATCCCGTTCCTGTACTGTATTTCATCCAGGTAATCGGTAGTAATCCCTTCGCTGACCTTCCGGAGCTTTACCCCCTGGCTTATGTGTAATTCTGTCAATAAGAATCAGTTATAAATAATACACAGTGTAGAACTATAAACATCAATCCGGTAAAAAATGCCTTTTGAATTAAAATACCGGCTTTTCCAGAACATAAAAAGTAATACCATCAGCCATAATATTAAAAAAAAATAAGTTAATGCAAACAAAGATAACCAAGAGAAGGCTGGATCGGGGATACCAGGAAAGAAAAGCCCTGAACAATTATGACAGACGCTTCTTTCAGGTCACATTGTATCTTCATTCTGAATTCATCGATAAGCGGCAGCTTGCGTCAGCAAAACCCGTTTACTTGCCGCGGCACATCCGAAAACCCTGATCTGGTCCCTTCCCACTTGCTTCATAACCTACACGAAAAGACGACTCACAGCAATAGTCCGCGCCCATCCAACCACCTCCTCTCCAAATGCGCCCGATAAGGTCATCGGTTCCAACACTCTCCAGCCAATCCCAGCACCACTCCCTTACATTACCCGACATGTCATAAAGTCCTAATTCATTAGGTTTCTTACGCCCGATAGGCCTTGTTTTATTATTGTTTTTTAATAACAGCGACCAAGACCACGCTCCTGTTAAGTACCTGTCTCCGGAGTTTGACCAATACCATGCTACTTCATCAGCAATATCACTTCCACTATATGTGTAACTCTTACTTATCCGACCTCCTCCTGCAGCATATTCCCACTCCAATTCTGTCGGCAGACGATAACCATTCGCTTCCTTATTAATTGTTACAGTCCATTTGATAGTATCAAACGTATTCGTATTATGATGGTCTTTCTTATCCCTTTCTATATTATAAAACGGCTTTAAACCCTCTTTTATACTTCTTTTATTACAGTACTCCACACAATCATACCAGCTTACCATTTCTACCGGTAAACTATCGCCTTTGAATTCCGAGGGATTACTTCCCATTATCTCAATCCACTCTTTTTGCGTTACTTCATTTTTGCCTATATAAAAGTCAGAAATCATTGTACCTTTTCCATAGAAGTTAGACCTTTTGTTTATAAATGTCCCGCCTTTCACAAGTACAAACTTATCAGGTGCGCTGCTATCAGGCGTTTTGTTATCCGACCTGTTTTGCAGGCAAGAGCTGGCTACGATTATAATCGTCGCTAAAGATAAAATTAATGATTTTTTCATTGAAATACCTCATCCGAACAGGATAGAGGGAATTATAAATCGGACAGTCTATAATCAATCGTTTATTAAAATAAAGAGCCGGAGGCTGCAAGGCTAACCGGCTCTTGTAATTTCCAATAAAAAACTACCAAACCGTTGCATTCATAGACCCACTCTTACCACTGAATGCTTCTAAAGCAAAGATCATGTAATCATGACTACCAAAACCCTGGCCTCCTTGACTTTTCCAATTACTAATGTGGTTAGCCATGGTAACTTTGCTGTTTGTTTGAGTGGGTGCCCCACCCCACGTATCCTTGTATTGCCAAAAAGTTGCAGTACCTTGAATGGAAGGCGCATTAACCCGCTGCTGCTTATATACACTGTATGTATGCCCGTCACTGCTCATCGTACCTAACGACGTTCCGCCCGTCATAGAGCCCTTTTCGGCGACATAATATTCAATAAGCGGACTTTTCGTCCATCCGTATACACCGATAAAATTGTAGCTGCCACTAAGATAGCCGATATTGTAGTTTACCACTCTGCTATCCGAACCAGGATTCCAGCCTTTACCACCAACTACATCATTGACATTAGAATAGGTAATTTGAAAATTGCCACCACCGTTTGGAAAGGTTAAACTTGCTGACCCGCCTTCCCGATATAAGGACCAGAAGTAACCGTTGTTGGAACCTTGATCATCAATTTGAGCGACGCCTTTTTGATTGTCCTGAACATATCCGCTCAGGCGTTCTCCGGCAGCTTCCGGGTCAGAAGTGCTTTCTTTTTTACAACTGATTAAAATTGACGAGCCAGCAACGAATATAACAATTGCTGCGTGGAAAGTAGCGCTTCTGGCTATTCCCAATAAGAGATTTTTTGGTTTCATAAAATTTACGATTAGTTAATGATTAGAGATGAAATTAATTAAATAGATGTGTAATGTTTTTTCACTGCAAAAAGTCCGGAGTTTATGATATTTGCACACATCTCCTGTCTTAGTTATTGATGCTGGTTTTCTATATTTGATTAGGGCGTCAGCAACCATTAATAGAATTGAGAGTTTACCTTTTTCCATAGTGTACTTGTAGTTTATATTGGTCGTTAGTCCGTCTTATTGGATTTAATCGTTTCGTAAAGGTAGAAGAACTGCAGAACAGGATATGCTTCATTTGTCAAAACTTGTTATAAAAATGTTCATTCCGGTAGAGGTATATTAAGGACCCGATTTTAGGGAATCGATCAAAAACGATTGCTTGTTACAGCAATAAGAGTCGGGCAAAAAATGCTGCTTTCAACCATAGCCGGTCAAAAAATCCGCAGGCGTAAAAATATAGCCTGAAGCGGTCTGGAAGTTGGTTTTTCGGCTGAATTGTCCCGGTCAATGTAATACCGGTCAATGTAATAACTGTAGGATGAAAAATTATCGTAATCCTCCGCATGCGGATCTATCGTTGTAAATCTCCCGTCAGCGGGTCAGATACCCTGGCCCCGTAATCATATTCATTTAATTCCTCCTGCTACCGCCAGTCCCTCCACCAAAAAGAACCTGAAAGAAAAAGGAAGGATCTTCTTAAGAATTTAAATCCGTTTAAGAAGAAGGAGTAAAGACTTTTGGCTTAAAGAAGTTTTGCAAGGGATTCCGGCTGTACCAAATTTTCCCTGCCGGGAATCCACATAAAGAAGGGGTGGCCGGAAGTTAAAGTATCTTTTCCAATTCCTTCCAAACGTTTTCAGCAACAATTTTTGCTCCTTCAGCAGTTGGATGAATTCCGTCTTTCTGGTTTAGCTTCGTGATGCCTGCTACCTTATCCAGCAGGAAGGGAACGAAAGTCATATTGTTTTTTTCAGCTATCTGGCGGAATATTGCCCGGAAGCTGGCAGTATAGCTTCCTCCCATATTGGGGGGAACTTCCATCCCTAGAAGAACCAACTTTGCCTGTGGGTATTTTATTTTTACCGTATCGATAATAGCCTGCAGGTTCCGGGACGTTTCCTTTACCGGGATTCCCCTGAGTCCATCGTTGGCCCCCAGCTCAAGCACAAATACATCCACCTTATTTCGTAAGATCCATCCGATGCGGCTTTTGCCGCCCGCGGTTGTTTCACCGCTGTTACCCGCATTAATTACTTTATAGGGAAGCTTTAGCGAGTCGATTTTATCCCGGATCAAAGCCGGAAATGATTGTTCAGAAGGATCTTCCAGCCCGTAGCCGGCCGTCAGGCTGTTACCGAAAAAGAGTATGTTCTTTATTTCCCCGGAAGCCGGTGCCTTAGCACTTCCTGCTTCTGAACTGGTTTTTTTAGCAGCTTTCTGATTATTGCCGCACCCTGCAGTTACCAATATAATCAAAATTAATGTAACTAATTTGTTCATTCTAATGTCTTATTCATTAAATGCGTGCCTGTTTCTAAACACAAAGGCACTGTTTTAGTTTACAAACACGTTATTTGTTCTGTTGCTAAACTTAAATAAAAAGTCGCGGCAAAAAATATATAGAATTTAAAATAGTGAATAATAATATACTGTCTGTTCAAAACCTGCAAAAAAGATATAACAGTGCCGGAAGGGACTTAACCGTATTGCATGATATTAGCTTTTCTGTTGAAGAAGGTTCTGTTGTGGCTCTTGTAGGCCCATCCGGAAGTGGAAAGACAACCTTGCTCGGCTTATGTGCCGGCCTTGACCGTTCAAGCGGCGGGTCGGTGGAACTAAATGGTATCCTGATCGATAGCTTAAGCGAAGATGCGCGTGCCAGGGTGAGAAACAGGTATACAGGGTTTATTTTCCAGAACTTCCAGTTGCTGCCAACGCTTACTGCTCTCGAAAATGTGATGGTTCCGCTGGAGCTCAGAGGAGAGAAAAATATAAAACCGAAGGCGCTTGATTTGCTGGATAAAGTAGGCCTGGCCGACAGAGGGCTTCATTATCCGGCCCAGCTTTCGGGAGGCGAGCAGCAGCGCGTATCACTGGCCAGGGCTTTTTCCAATGATCCCAAAATATTGTTTGCAGATGAGCCTACCGGAAATCTGGATGCCGAAACCAGCGAGCGGGTGATCAAACTCATCTTTGATCTGAACAGGGAAATGGGCACTACACTGATCCTGGTAACCCATGATATGGACCTTGCTGCCCGTACTCAGCGGATCATACGAATTAAGGGCGGAACAATTTATTCTGATGAGCCGGTAAACAGCATGGGGATCTGACAACATGGATAAGAAAACCTCTTTAAATATTCCCTGGCTCTTTAAAATGGCCTGGCGGGATAGCCGCCGGAATCGTTCCAGGTTATTTCTTTTTATTTCTTCCATTATTCTCGGCATTGCGGCTCTTGTTGCCACCTACTCCCTGGGCTATAACCTACGGCAGGATGTAGATTCGCAGGCGGCCACTCTTACCGGCGCAGACCTTGTTGTTTCGGGCAATAAGCTGCCTTCTGCACAAATGCTGAAATATCTTTCTTCTTTGGGCGACCAGCGCTCTGAGGAACGCAGCTTTGCTTCGATGGTTTATTTTCCCCGGGGAAGCGGGACCAGGCTGGTACAGGTAAGAGCCCTCAGGGGCAACTTCCCTTATTACGGGAAGATAGAAACCAGTCCTGTAAATGCAGCCTCTGAATTCAGGGCCTCGCGGAAGGCTCTTATCGACAAAACCCTGATGCTTCAGTTTGGCGTCAAAACCGGTGATTCGGTTAAAGTAGGTAATCTCACGTTCGCTGTTGCCGGAATCCTGAACAAAGCTCCCGGGCAAACCGGTATATCTTCGGGCATTGCCCCAATAGTGTATATTCCGTTGCAGTACCTTGAGCAAACCGGCCTTCTGCAAAAAGGCAGCAGGATCAATTACAATTTTTACTATAAATATAATCAACCGGCATCATTAGATAAACAGCTAAAAACAATCCGTCAGCGTGCCGATAAAGAAGGAATGGATGTAGAGACTGTAGAAACACAGAAGCAAAATACAGGCCGGTCGTTTGACGATCTTACCCGCTTTTTGTCGCTTGTCAGTTTTATAGCCCTTCTTCTCGGATGTATCGGTGTTGCCAGTGCAATTCATATTTATGTAAAGGAAAAGCTCAGTTCTGTTGCCATTCTCCGTTGCCTGGGTGCCAGCTCAGTTCAGGCATTCCTGATTTACCTGATCCAGATCCTGGCGGTAGGCTTCATCGGTTCAGTAGCCGGAGCGGCTTTAGGTACCCTGATCCAGCAGGTTTTGCCTGTGGTATTAAAAGATCTGCTTCCGATAGAGGTAACTACAGGTATCTCTATCCCGGCTATTTTGCAGGGTGTCGGTGCCGGACTCCTGATCTCCCTCCTTTTTGCGCTGTTGCCTTTATTGCCCCTGCGTAACGTATCTCCCCTGAATACCCTGCGGGCGTCTTTTGAAGAGGCGGGAACAAGTCGCGATCCTTTAAAATGGGTCGTTTATCTGCTTATTGCAGGTTTTATTGTAGCGTTCAGCTATTTTCAGATGCACAGCATCATGAAAGCCCTTTATTTTGGAGGAGGCGTGCTGCTGGCATTTCTGATCTTATCGGGCACTGCATGGCTGCTGATATGGCTTGTCAGACGATTTTTCCCTTCTTCCTGGAGTTATTTATGGCGTCAGGGCCTCGCTAACCTGTTCAGGCCAAATAATCAGACACTCATCCTTGTGGTATCGGTAGGATTGGGGACTGCGTTTATCGGTACCCTTATTCAGGTGCAAACTATATTAATGAGGCAGGTTACACTTTCTGCCAGCGGAAATCAGCCTAACATGGTGCTCTTCGACATCCAAACCAGCCAGCAGGAAGCAGTTGCCGCTCTTGCCAGAAAGAATCATTTGCCGGTAATACAACAGGTGCCTATCGTGACCATGCGCCTCGAGGAAGTTAAAGGCAAAACGGCAGCAATGGTAAAAAAGGATAGCAGCCTTGGCATTCCTGTTAAGGCTTTTAATTCAGAATTACGGGCAACTTTCCGTGATAGCCTTACTGCATCCGAAAGGATTACAGGCGGTAAGTGGATTGGTAAGGCTGAGGCATCAACTATTTATGTTTCCCTTGAGGAGAGCTATGCAAAGCGTGTAAACGTAAAGGTAGGGGATAAAATGGTCTTTAACGTTCAGGGCGCTCTCATCCCCGTCATTGTGGGAAGCCTGAGGGAGGTAGACTGGAACAGGATACAGACAAACTTCAGGGTGGTTTTTCCGGCGGGGGTGCTCGATCAGGCTCCCCAGTTTCATGTATTGCTTACCAGGGTACCATCTCCCGAAGCTTCAGTCGCGTTTCAGCAGGATGTTGTACGCAGTTTTCCCAATGTATCTATTATAGATCTGAACCTGGTGCTGAAGGTGCTGGATGAGATATTAAGTAAAATTGGTTTTGTAATCCGCTTTATGGCCGGGTTTAGCATTATCACAGGGCTAATCGTTTTAATATCCTCTGTATTGATCAGCAAGTATCAGCGCATCCGGGAAAGCGTTCTGCTTCGCACCCTGGGAGGCAGCCGGAAGCAGATCCTGGCTATAACGGCTCTTGAATATTTTTTCCTTGGTGCTTTCGCCGCTCTTACCGGTATTATAATATCCTTTGCGGCTTCCTGGGCTTTGGCCAGGTTCAGCTTTGAAACAGAATTCAGGCCTCAGTTGCTGCCTGAACTGATTTTATTATTGCTGGTATGCCTGCTGACCGTTCTGATCGGATTATTTAACAGCAGGGGAGTATTAAACCGTCCGCCGCTTGAGGTATTAAGGTCAGAGGGTTAA
>JAATFW010000243.1 GCA_015654985.1 Sphingobacteriales bacterium
GTAGCCGGAGGAGCAAACTCTTCTTATGTTTTGCATGGTAACCAGCCGGGGGTTGCCGAAACAGGACTGTGGACTTTCGAGAGCGGCCCCGCCAGTCTGGTGTTCGATGACCCGACTAAACCCGGCGCTACAGTTAGTTCTCTTATTCCCGGTACCTATAAATTGCGATGGACTATCAGTAATCCTGCCAGTTGCCGGCAATTTGATGATATGCTATTAACCGTGTATCCAAAACCGCAGGCGGGGGCTATCAGCGGTTTAGCCAGAGTATGTATTGATGGAAGCGGGACTTTAGAGATCAATGGATCTGTTGGGAAAATTATTCAATGGGAATCTTCAACTGATAACAATATATGGACTTCTATTGCTGATACTGCATCCTCTTATACTTATACAAATCTGCAGCAGAGAACGTATTTCAGAGTGAAGGTCGGAAGCTTAGGTAATGAACATAGTTGTTCAACGGAGGTTTATTCCAGCCCGTTCATGGTAGACGTCGATCCGGAGTCTGCCGGAGGAATTACCACCGGTGCCCAGACTTTTTGTGCCGGACTTCCAAATACGGGGCAGATAACCCTGAGCGGTAATACAGGCAGCATTATAAGGTGGGAAAGGTCAACAGATGGAGGGTCTGCATGGATACGTATTTCTTCATCGCAGGATCAGAATCCCTATACCTTTACCAATATCAGTGCAACCACCCAATTCAGGGCTGTAGTTCAAAGCGGAGAATGTTCTTTAAGCTATTCTGCTGTTACGACTATCGAAATTCTGTCCAGGCCTACAATGGCGAATGCGGGTGAAGATGATAAAGTTTGCCTGACTGGTTCCGTGTATCTGTTAAATGGTAATAATCCTTCTGTTGGAACAGGGGAGTGGACGCAGAAAGCAGGCCCTTTGGCTATTATTGACAACCCCTCTCTATATAACTCAGGTTTATCCGGCTTGCAAAAAGGACAAAGATATCAGTTTGCCTGGACCATTTCTAATGGAGTCTGTGACCCAAGCATCTCTGTTGTTACTCTTGACATATTAACTGATATAACCAACTCAATAAAAACCGACCGTCCGTTGTCGTGCAGGGGAGATGCGGTGAACCTGGTTACCGATATTCTTAAAGGTGGGGATATTAATTCTCTTGTACCGCCAAATTATACTTTTTTATGGGAGTGGTCTCCAAACGGAAGCGATAGCTGGGCACCAGTGCCAGGTGGAAATACCCAAAATATTACTGTTCATCCAACTTTTACCACTTATTACAGAAGAACTGTCTCCAGCTTTGAAAGCTGCAGGGTCATCAGTGATCCTGTTATGATTACCATCAATGCGGGTACCCCCTCTTCTATAGCAGGCGCCGATGTGGCGTTATGCAATGTAACAGCTTATCAATTACATGCCAATGATGCAGGCCTGGGTTTTACAGGTACCTGGAGGGATAAGGCTGGCGGAAGTAGTTTAATATTCGTACCTGATGTTCATGCTTTTAATGCAGAAGTAAGGGGGCTGGAACCGGGTAAAGTTTATGAACTGGAATGGTCGATAGCCGGAATCAGCCCCTGTCCCGACGAAATATCGGCTGTTAAAATTATTGTGAGAAAAGTTGTAACTTCTGCCAATGCCGGAAATCCGCAGCAGATCTGTTTGAATCAGTCCGGCTCGAATAACCATATTATGCTGGAAGGAAATCAACCTGATATATCCAATGGAGAAAAAGGTATGTGGACGCAACTTGCAGGATTACCTGCTACCCTTGTTAATCCACAGCAATATAATACTGATCTTACAGATCTCCGGCCGGGAACCTATGCTTTTGAATGGGAAATAAGCAGTGATGCCACGGGTGCAGAGCCCGGCTGTAATGTAAGCAAGTCTGTACTGACTATTAATGTTATCCCTTTTCCGGTAGCAGGAAACATTTCAGGCGGTAATATTTCTGTTTGTAATGGAGATGATCCGGGGGAACTGGTGTTAAATGGTTACACGGCAGGCGCGCTGCTTCAATGGCAGTCTTCTGCTGATAATAACATTTATACAGATATTCCTTCTGCTACTTCAGAAAAATATGCTCCGGGCAATCTCACAAAGACCACATGGTATCAGGTGCTGGTAATGCAACCCGGTGGATGTTCCGGAACGGTAAAATCTGTGCCGGTAAAAATACAGGCAGACGAACCTTCTGTGGGCGGAACAGCAAACAGTAGTGTTACGCGGGTTTGTACTGGCGTGAACACCGGATCAATTACGTTAACCGGACAAAAAGGTAACATTATACGCTGGGAAATTTCCGTAGATAATGAGGCTAGCTGGACTCCAATAGCTTCCTCCGCTAATCCATATGTATTTAATAATCTTACGGCTGATACGCGGTATCGTGCAGTCGTTGCCAATGGAATCTGCCCGGCAACAAATTCTTCATCTGTTTTGATGGAAGTATTACCCAATGTTACTTCTGCTATTGCAGGAACAGATCAATATTTGTGTAACGCCACGGAGTTTAATTTGGATGGGAATACACCGCAAAAGGGTACAGGTTTGTGGACAAGGTTAAGCGGACCGCCGGCAACGATAACAGATCCTGCCGATCCTAAAGCTAAAGTAACCGGCCTTGCTCCGGGAAGCTATATATTTGTCTGGTCGATAAGTAATAACATCTGTGACCCGAGCACCGACACAATTACCGTTTATAATTATCCGGCTTTAACAAACCAAATTACGGGGAACGCTACAATTTGTTCCGGACAAACGGTTCATATTACCGGTCAGGAACCAACAGGAGGCAATAGTGTCTATACATACCAATGGGAAACCAGTAGCAGTGGCAATGATCCATGGATTATTGCCAGTGGAATGACTTCGGAAGACTTTACCCAAATTCTGACCTCTTCAGTTTATATCAGGAGGATAGTTAATTCGGGACCCTGTTCTCTTGAAAGTAATGCTGTGTATATTGTTGTTCAGCCTCCCATAGATAACAATATAATTACGGGCGATCAGGAACTATGTTTAGGGCAATCTTCTGCCGGCATTACCGGAAGTATTCCAACCGGTGCTGATGGTACTTACTTTTACAGGTGGCAAAAAAGTAATGATAATATAAATTGGTTAGATGTAACAGGAGAAACAGCTAAAGATCTTCAACCTTTCCTTTTGTCTGAAACTACTTTCTTTCATAGGATAGTAAGCTCTGCTTTTTGTAACGGCGATCAGCAAAATATAAGTAGCGCTGTTAAAATAGTTGTTCACCCGCTTTCAAAAGCGGAGTTCAGCGCTTCCAGCCAAAAGGATTGTGCACCCTTTAATTTAAAACAGGTAATAACACCTGTGCCTTATAACGACAGGAATTCTTCGTATGAATGGTTTGCAGATGGCGTAAGTATTGGTATGGGAAGTGATTTTCCCGGATATACCATTGTAAGCGACGGGGATCAGGTCTCTGTAAAACTGGTAACTACAAGTAAATTTGGTTGCGGATCTGATACCCGGGAGATGACCTTTTCTACAGTAAAGCATGTAAGTGCTTCATTTACAAAAGACCAGGTTAAGGGCTGCGGACCGCTTGCCGTCCAATTTACCAATACATCTATGCCATTAAGCGGAATAAATTATTCATGGAATTTTGGAAACGGTCGGATCTCTGACCAGGAGCAGCCTGGAATTATGGTATTTCAGCCACATCCCCTGCATCGTGATACGACTTACGTTATTACCTTAACGGCTTCTACTGAGTGCCAGAGCACTGTGTTCCGGGATTCTGTACTGGTAAGGGCAAAACCACTTGCTGTCTTTTCTCCGGATAAGACCAGAGGGTGTTCTCCATTAGAGGTTACTGTTGCTAATCAATCAGCCGGACTTCCCAATACTTATACTTTTGATTTTGGAGACGGGACTACTCTTATAAAAGCTGATAACTCAGAAGTTAAGCATACTTATTATACAACTAAGACTGATACTCTTACTATAAAACTTACCGCAGAAAATGAATGCGGCACAGATACCAGCAGTTATAAGATTGTAGTATATCCCAATACTGTAACAGCAGAGCTTGTAGTAGATGGAAACAAAAAGTTTGGCTGTCTGCCATTTGCGGTGAAATTTGATAATAACTCTGTTGGGGCAAACAACTTTTCGTGGGATTTTAAAGATGGCAGTACAGCAATAACTGAATCTGCTCCCGAATCGATAGTTCATACCTTTACAACTCCGGGAACTTATCAGGTGAGTCTTCTTGCTACGAACGGGTGTTCTGTTGATACTACCTCAGAAACCATCATCGTATATCCGAAGCCGAATTCTGAATTTTCACTGGTAAAACCGGTGTATTGTGTAAAAAACCCGGTGGAATTTATCAACGACGGAAGCCCTTCCTGTTCTTATATATGGGATTTTGATGATGGATCCTCCGGTAATGCATTTAACCCTGAACATATTTACCAGAATCCGGGCAGATATACAGTAAAGCTTACAGCCAATCAGTCTTACCCTGACGGCAGCATTTGCAGTAATACCACCAGCCATGAAGTTGTAATCGATCCCTTGCCTGTAGCACTGTTTACCAGTAATTCAACAACACAGAATTGTACGCCTTTTAAACTGACAGTAAGCAGTACGCCTGAGAATGCCGCAAATGTCGAATGGCATTTTGACGATCCGTTAAGTTCTGATAATGTGGCCGCCGGCTATACTGCTGAGCATATTTACACCCGCCCCGGCTTGTATAGGGTAAAAGCCATCGCTTATAATTCTGAGGGCTGCATGGATTCTGTTATTAAACTGGTAAAGGTTCTGGAAAGGCCGGAATCGGCATTTTTAGCTTCTGATACTTTAATTTGCGGGCCTGGAGCCACTATAAAGTTTGTAAACCAAACCATGTATGGCGGTGCCGATGCAGTAACTTACCGCTGGCTGATAAACAATAGTTTTATTTCGGCGCAAAAAGATCTCACTTATACATTCAATACACCGGTGGGAGTAATACTACCTTACAAATACGTTGTAAAACTTATTTCCCTGAGCACAGTAGGATGCCCAGATACTTCTGTCCGCACGATTCAATTTAACCCATTACCAAAAGCAGCATTTACTTCAGGCATCAATATTGGCTGTCCTCCATTTAAGGCGGACCTCCGTAATAATTCACTTTATGCCGATCAGTTCTTTTGGTATCTGGATGGCAAGCTGGTATCAACAAACCGGGAGCCTTCAAATATAGTTTTGAATGAACCTGATAAAACATATAGCTTAAAACTGGTAGCCGGAAATATTTATGGCTGTCGCCTGGATAGCATTGAAAAAACGTTCAGCACCTATCCGAAACCTAAAGCATCCTTTATGCCCGCAGACAGTGTGAGTTGTGACGGAATATTAGACCTTAAGATAAACAATACAAGTGACGGTGCTACCCGGTATGTCTGGGACTTTGGGGATAACAGTCCTTTGGTCACGAATGCAGTTCCGCAGCATGTATACGGTCAGCCGGGAGTTTATTATTTGCGGTTAATAGCCTACAATAGTTTTTGTAGTGATACTGCCACAAAAATAATACGTATTGCAGGCGTTCCTCAGGCCGCATTTGCGGCTGATGTTACAAAAGGGTGTACCCAAATGAGTGTCATTTTTCAGAATTTATCAGTAAATGCAAGTACTTATTTGTGGGACTTTGGGGATGGCTCTTTTTCAACCAGTAAAAACCCTGTTCATTCCTTTAATTATATTAAGTCGCCATTTTCTGTCAAGCTGATTGCATTTGGCGAGTATGGCTGTTCTGATACCACGGTACTTACAAATTATATACAAATTACGGCGCCTCCCAATGCTGATTTTGTGGCGTTGTCCGATACCGTAATAAAAATCCCGGACTATACCTTTACATTTAAGAATACAAGTACAGGCAACCCGGTTAAATATTCCTGGTCGTTTGGTGATGGAAAATATTCTGCTGAAGAAAGCCCGGTCCATACTTATATCAATACCGGGAGTTATACAGTACAGTTGGCTGCTACTAACATCGAAGGATGCATTGCCATCACTGAGAAGAAAGTCCGGATCGACGGCGTCCCGGGTTATCTGTATGTCCCCAGTGGTTTTGAGCCGGGAAGCCAGAAGGCAGAAATTAAGACCTTTATTCCCAAAGGATCCGGGATTGCAAAATATTCTCTGAAAATCTTCAATAAATGGGGAAAGCTGGTCTGGCAGACAGATAAGCTGGATGAAAATGGAAGCCCGGCCGAAAGCTGGGATGGTACAATAGGTGGTAGTCCTGAACCGCAGGGTGTTTATATCTGGGATATCTCTGCAACTTTCATTGACGGTGAAGAATGGAAAGGGATGAAATACGAAACCGGTACCCGGAAAACGGTTGGTCCGATACATTTGATTAGATAGGCAATGAAAAAGCTTCTTGTATTTCTTGTAAGTTTACTTCTGATCATGCTCCGGCAGGGGAGTGCTCAGGACCATATTTATTCACAGTTTTATAATTCTCCAAATTACCTCAATCCCGCGTTAAACGGACAATTTGATGGAGATCTGCGTATGAACTTAATTTACAGGAGCCAGTGGACTTCAATACCAGGCCCGTTAACCTATACGACCTTTTCTGTGGATTATAATGTTCCCAGGCTTAATGGCGGTATAGGATTAATGATTACCAACTCCAGTGAAGGTACCGCCGGCCTGAATAAGTTTAATATATCAGGGATTTATTCCTATAGTGTGAGTTTTGAAAATGCAGTATTATCTTTTGGCCTTCAGGCAGGAATGACAAGAAGGAGAATCGACTTTAGTAAAATCCTGTTTGGCGATCAGATAGATCCTGTTTCCGGGATTATTCCGGGCGCCGTTTCAGACGCCTCTCTTCCGGATTTAAACAACAAATACTTTTTTGACGCAGGCGCCGGGATGAACCTGGTTGTTGGCAATTTTATGATTGGAGGCTCAGCCCAGCACATTAACAAACCAAATGAATCATTTACAGGTATGAAATCAACCCTGCCTGTGCGGATCAATGGACACGCCAGTTACCGGCTGGCGCTTGATCGTTATGATGAAGATAATGGGCCGGTTGTTATCCCTTCTTTGATTTGCTATAATCAGGCAAATTCAAGGTTGTTTAGCGCTGGTTTTCAGTATAAATATAAGGCGGCAAATGTAGGCCTGTGGTATCGTTCGGAATCGGGTAGCCGGAGCGATGCGCTTGTTGTTTCATTGATCTTCGATATTTTCATTAAAAAGGATATGTATGATAAAGTACGGATGGGCGTAAGTCATGATGCTACTTTATCAAAACTTCAATACGGAAACACCGCAGGTACTACTGAAGGTGCATTAAGTTATGAGACCACTTTTCCCAACAGAAGTTCCGGTAATTCAAGCTACAGAAACCGCAACGAGGGAAAAAGATGTTACGATTTTTACTGAAAGAAGTTTTGAACATACATTATTGCTGTCATTGGTACCCAAGGGCAGTTTTGATTCCACTCCTGTTTTTAAATATCGCTACGGCAGCTTTCTCTTTAAGGGCTTAATTAGGCTAAAAGAACAATACTATGATTTCTGCAGCTTAATTATGTGTACAAGGAAACATTCCTTAAAAAGAGACGTATTAGCCAGCGGGATGCCATAAAAGTGCAAGAACACGTATTCATTGAGTTTTATGATAACGTGTAATAAACTTATTAATGATCCGACCCGCCGCAAGATGAAAACGATGAAGTGTTTTATTATGCTTATTGGGATACTAATTGCAATAAGCGTTAAAGCCCAGGTTGGGATAGGTACAACCTCTCCGGATGGAAGTGCACAACTGGAGGTCCTTTCTTCTTCAAAAGGAATTCTTATTCCAAGACTGACAGCTTCTCAGCGGGGTAATATCAGCAGTCCCGCAAATGGTTTGCTGATTTATCAGACGGATAATACTCCCGGCTTTTATTTTTATAATAACGGACAGTGGCAAAGACTGATTAACAATACTGAGCTGACCCCGGGAGGAGGAAACGGAACCAATGGAAATACTATTTTAAATGGAACCTCCAACCCTTCTTCTTCAACAGGAAATAATGGTGATTTTTATATCAATACTTCCGCCTATACTTTATTCGGGCCGAAAGCGGGAGGTGTATGGCCATCAGGAATCTCTATTATAGGGTCCGGAAGTGTTCCGTTTCCTGTAACTTCGGGAGGAACAATTTCTATTGCTAACGGAGATAAAGCTGCGCTTGCTCCTATGACACTTGATCTGGCAAATAAGGCAGTAACTGCCGCAAAAATAGCTGATGGAGCTGTTACCAATGCAGCGCTGGATAAAGACAACATCCCCTTAAGCGGCTTTGGTGCGCCTGTAAACAATATTTCACTGGGAGGTTACCGCCTCACCAATCTCGCAAGTCCGGTAAATAATAAAGATGCTGTAACCAAAAAGTATGTGGATGATCTGGTTGGCTCAGGAAGCAGCCATGTGCCTGTTTTAAGCCTCGATAATAATCAGAATCTATCAATTCTCGGCGGAAATTCTGTGCCTCTGGCCGATCTCTATCAATCTTTAAGTCTTGCAGGAACAGTGCTTTCCATATCAGGACCCAGAGACAGTCATGTAGATCTGGCTGCTTTGGCAAGCGGAGGAGGAACGGGCAGCGGCGGACTGGTAATACATGATAATACATTGACCGGTAATGGAGTTACGGGAAGTGCTTTGGGTATTGCGAGCCAGGGTATTGGCCCTTTAAAAATGAGTGGAATTACGTCTAATGGTACAACAGGCCAGGTGCTTGCTTCTAACGGCGGCGGTGGTTTTAACTGGATTGAGGCAGGATCAGGTGGCGGAGGCGTAACCAATATTAATGCAGTTGACGGGCTTTCCGGATCTGTTAGCGGCAGTACAATCAATCTGGGAATAAATAACGGGAGTATTGCCCTGGGGAAAATAGCTGCAATTTCTAACGGAACAGTGCTTGGTAATAACAGTGGAAGCGCTGCCTCGCCTGTACCTATAACTTTTAGTGTTTTAAAAACTCTGCTGGCTTTAAATAAGGCCGATGTCGGGCTGGAGCGTGTTCAGAATGTAGATCAGACTGATGCCTCGAATTTATTATCGGGAGCCATTCCTTCCGGCCGCTATGGCAATGCAACTATTCCGGTAAGTGCTATTATCGGAAATGGCCTTTCAAATAATTATCTCAGGGGAGACGGAACCTGGGGGCCGGTAACAGCCGGGCCAACTGCGGCCTCCGCAGTGTCGGTTATTCCCAATTCAACTTTGATATCAACAAATGTACAGGCTGCGCTGGAAGAGTTACAGAGTGAGATTACCACTGCCGCGTCAGGAGGAATGACCACGGTATCTCATGATGCTACATTAACGGGAGATGGGAATTCAATACTGCTGGGCCTTGCTCCTGTCGGATTGGCCAATACCTACCGCTCGGTAACCACCGACGCACAGGGAAGGGTCGTTTCAGGAACGAATCCGACTACGCTTGCAGGGTATGGTATTACGGATGCAAAAATTGATAATTTGGCGGATGTTTTAATAACCGGAAAGGCTGCAAACGACGCATTGCTATGGGATGCCGGGGCTTCAAAGTGGGTAAATAAGCCTGTAACAAGTTTGATTCCACTCGCTACCGTAAGTGCTCCCGGCCTTTTATCCCCTGCTGATAAAACAAGACTTGACGGATTGACTGATTATGTGCTGCCGGTAGCATCGGCTACCAAACTGGGCGGTATCAAGGTTGGACCAAGCCTCACAATTGATGGCAGCGGTGTTCTGAATATCGGCGGAACGGTTGGAGACATTACAGGTGTTGTAGCAGGAACAGGTTTGGCAGGAGGAGGACTTTCCGGTGATGCAACATTAAGCCTGGCAAATATTGCTCCCGGCACCATCCTGGGGAATAATCTGGGTGTGGATGCTGCTCCGTCGCCTTTAAACGCCATGCAGGTAAAGACATTGCTTTCGCTTGATCTTGTCAAAAATGCAGACCAGACAGATGCCGGGAATTTACTTTCGGGAACAATACCTGCAGCACGTTTTGGCGCTTCGTCTATTCCTTTAACTGCTTTGAGCATAACCGGTACACCGGGTGCTGCCACCTATCTTAGAGGAGATGGCAGTTGGGGACCGCTTGCCGCTGCTTCTCTGACCGGGATTGTGCCGGTTGTAAATGGAGGAACCGGAATCGGATCTTATACTCCCGGTAATTATCTCAATGCCGGTAATTCGACGACCCTCCAGCAAAGAACGCCTGCGGAAGTAAGAGCTGATTTAAGTTTAAATTACGTAAATAATACAAGTGATCTGGATAAACCGGTGAGCACGGCCACTCAGGCTGCACTAGATACCAAAGAAGATGTTAGTAATAAAAGTACGAATATTATAAATGATGCAGCGTCGGATGCTAAATATCCGTCTGTTAATGCAATCAAGACGTATGTTGATAATACGATCAATAATGCAGTACTATCCGCCGGGGGGGTTCCGTTAGCAACTACCGCAGAGCCTGGTAAGATACAACTGGCAGGGGATCTTTCGGGATCAGGAACAGCACCAACTGTGCCCGGGCTGGCGCTTAAGGAACCTCTGATCACGAATCTTCCGGTTTCTAAAGGCGGGACGGGAATTACTTCCTATACTCCCGGGTATTACCTTAATGCGCTTAATGCTGCTACCCTCCAGCAGCGAAGTCCTGCAGAGGTTAAAACAGATCTGCTTTTAGATAAAGTAAATAATACCAGTGATGCAGAAAAACCTGTTAGCAACGCAACGACAACGGAGCTTAATAAAAAAATAAATATTACAGAGAAAGGCGTGGCATTAGGAGTAACTCCACTGGACGCCTCAGGCAGGATCGAAGAGAAATATTTGCCATCTTCACTGCTTGGTGCTGTAAATTATAAGGGAACATATAATGCAAATAGCGGCCTGCCTGTATTGCCTGAGGCAACAGAAAGCAAGGGCGATTATTATGTTGTTACAAATGCCGGGACTTTTGGGGTGTTAAATTTAGCGGTGGGGGATTGGGTAATATCAAATGGAACAATATGGGATAAGGTCGCCAGTTCAAATTCTGTGGCAAGTGTTTTCGGAAGAACCGGTACAATTACGGCTACTGCAGGTGATTATACTACCACTCTTGTACCTGAAGGGTCGAACCTTTACTATACAGAAGCCAGGGTAACTAATAATCCTACTGTAGCTGCTCATACCACTACATTGAACCTTAAAGAAGACAAAACAAATAAAAGCATTGATGGAACAATGTCTTCCAATTCGGATACGAAATATCCGACAGAAAAGGCGGTTAAAACGTATGTAGACACACGGGTACCTCCTCCTTCAACTGCAAATGCCAATAAAGTATTGACGATAAACAGTTCCGGTGCTGCAGAATGGGTATCTCCTGCCGGTGGAGGTAACGGGACTGTAACCAATCTTACAGTGACCGGTGCAAACGGTATTGGGGTAAACCTGCTCAATCCAACCACGACTCCGGCGCTTACACTTTCATTGGGTGCTATAACGCCTGCGTCAATTAATACACCGGGGACTATAACGGCGTCAAATTTTTCGGGAACTACTTCGGGAACAAATACCGGAGATCAGAAAATAGTACTTGCGGGGGATCTGTCAGGATCGGGAGGATCGGGAACAAATACTACGAATGTAAGTGCAACGATCGCTCCTCATGCAGTAACCTATGATAAAATGCCTGTAGTGACGGCTGGTACGTTATTGGGTTCAGGTGCCTCGGGCACTGCTATCAGGGAAATAACCCTGGGTACCGGTTTAAGTTTTACAGGAACCACTCTGAATGCAACAGCCACCGGAACCGGAACGGTGACTAAAGTCATAGGGTCGAATTCAAATGGGGTAACCACCAGTATTGCCAATCCAAGCATTGAACCCGTTGTTACAGTGACATTGGGTGATATTAAGCCAACATCAGTTGTATCAACCGGGGTCATCACTGGTTCTAATATTTCCGGAACGGCGGTTAATACAGGTGACCAGAAAATAGTTCTTGCCGGAGATCTGACAGGTTCAGGAGGCAGCGGAGTAACCACAAATGTAACTGCAACTATTGCAGCAAATGCTGTAACCACTGCTAAGATAGCTAATAACACCATTCTTGCCGAAGATATCGCCGACCAAACCATTACTGCTACAAAATTAAGCAGTATTTCCGGTAACGGAACCAACGGGCAGGTACTTACGTCAAATGGGGGAGGAGGATTTGCCTGGGCACCGGCTTCTGCTGCATTGGATAATGATCTCACTGCCATTGCCGCCCTTACAAACAACGGAATTATCGCAAAGACAGGCGATGGCGCGGCTGCTGCAAGAACCCTTCAGGGCACAGCGGATATTAGTATTACAAACGGAGATGGTGTATCCGGAAATCCGACAATTGGTCTTAAAACTACAGGAGTCGTTGCCGGAGCCTATACGGCAGCAAATATTTCGGTTGATGCCCAGGGAAGAATAACATCAGCTACAAATGGGACTGCAGGTGAAGGGAGTGCACCTACAAATCTTTCATATACCTCGTCTGCATCAGATGGAAAAGTGAACTCAAGTACCGGAGATGATGCGACCATACCAGCGGCAACTTCGAGCACTGCCGGTTTAATGTTGCCTGAAGATAAAAAGAAGCTGGTAAAAATTGCAGACTTCGCGGCTACAGAAGCAAATAAAGTATTGACTGTAAATGGAGATGGAACTGCTGCTACATGGGTTACGCCTGCTGCAGGGGGTGGAGGAGGAGGAACTTTTCAATCTTATCATCCGAGCGCTATGGATGAGATCTTTGTAAGAGGATCTGCAACAGGCATTACTGCAAGATTAATATTAGGACGAGATGTTAATGGAAATCCTTCTAATATAAAAAACTGTATTGAAATAACCGTACCCCCAGGTGTAGTATTATACTCTCTTCAGATTATTGGAGATAATAAGTTTGTTGGTAATGAATCTAGTACGGGTAATCAACTCTTCAATGTTGACATAATATATAATGACAGTGAGATTAATAAGGCTGAGTTTAGTAGCTGGCGGCTCCCTTTGTCTGCTGCAATATATGACAGAGCCACAACAGGTAAATTAAAGTTTATGTCAGCTAATAATAATCCAGCAGTGCAATTTGAAACTCCTACAGGTAATACACTTAAATGTAGTGCTACACCCCCTGCTAAGGCATGGGCATTCATATTGGGGTTTTAAAGGAAAATTATAATAGGCCAATCAGGGAGGACTATAAATGAAAGTTATTGAACGCATAATATTACTTTTTACCTGTGTGCTTTTGGGTGTTTCAGGTAGGACTCAAACTGTTTTAAATGGTAGCTTTTATATTAGCGGCGTTAGTGAAAATCCTTCATTAAGTACTTCAGACTATTCTATTGAAGGAACATTTACAGATCCCTTTTATATTCACAATGCAGATGAAATTGCAATAGGAGATATGATTGCGGATTCAGAAGGTAAGCTATTCAGAATAGACAAATTAACGAAAGAAGCAAATGGAACATCTCAGATTATCGTAGATGTAACCTATCTTTCGGGGGCACTTGATGAATGGAGTCGATATCCAGCGATATTCGCAACAGGAACTCTTTTTAGACCTACTACAAATGGTTACCCATTAGCAACCTACGATCCGTCTAATACTAATGAAAATTTAAAGATCGCTGTTCAGAACGCCGCTATTCTTGCTATTGATAAAACTGTTTCAGGATATAAATCAGGCACTGAGTTCCCTGCTCCTGCAAAACTCGGTGATGGCTTTTACAATACTATTGAGAAAAAGTTATACATATATAACGGCGTTGAATGGATGAGCATTGGCAGCGGGGTTGTCCCAACGGGTAGCAGTTCCGACTTTCCTAATCCGGCTAAAGCAGGTGAAATGTTTTTTAACACCGAAGATAATTCATCTTATATATATAACGGAAGTATTTGGCTGAAGATCTCAACCAACGGATCGACTCCAAACGGAATTATAAACCCCGATCCTGCAACTGTAACTGTTAATGAGGGAAGCTTATTCTACAATACTTCAGATCATAAACTTTATGTATATAATGGTACTATCTGGATGCCTGCAGATAATATTCTCCCTAACGGGCAGATTTATGTTGGTAATACAACGAACGTAGCGACTCCGGTAGCGATGTCGGGTGATGCGACTATAAATAACAGCGGTAAACTGACTATTGTAAACGGGGCTGTTACAGATGAGAAATTAGACAAACTTCATATTCCTCTCAACGGGTTCGCTAATCCCACTGATAATGTTTCTTTGGGTGATGGTACTACAAACAACAGGATCATAAATCTTGCTAATCCTACAGATAAGCAGGATGCCGCTACGAAGAACTATGTAGATGCTTTGTTTGGTAATCCTACCACCCTTTTAACATTACCTGCGGGTAATTTTTTTATAGGAAATGCTTCCAATAAAGCTATTGCCACGAATAAGAATGCTATTCCTCTCAGTGGTTTCGGGGCCGCTACCGGAAATATTCTCATGGGTGATGGAACCACAAATAACAAAATCATCAATCTTGCAAACCCTTCAACTGCGCAGGATGCCGCGACCAAAAATTATGTAGACACAAAAATTATCGATCCCGGGAACATCACTCTTGCAAATGGTAGTCTGTTTTTGGGTAACAGTTCAGGACGAGCCGCTGCTGTAGCTAAAAATACTATTCCCATCAGTGGCTTCGCGGCCGCAACAGCAGATGTGCCTTTTGGAAGTTTTAGAATAACAGGTCTTGCAGATCCTTCAGCTTCGCAGGATGCTGCCACCAAGAATTATGTGGATACTAAAACTCTTGACCCTGGTAATATTTCTCTTGCTGCCGGAAATCTTTTCGTTGGAAATAGTTCAGGCACAGCCACAGCAACTTTGAAAAATGATATTCCACTAAGCGGATTTGGTGCCGCCGCCGCAGATGTATCTTTAGGAAACTTCAAAATAACAAATTTAGCTGCACCTTTAAGTGATAACGACGCTGCTACAAAAAAATATATTGATGATTTGCTTTCAAATCCAGGAAGCAGTCTCGCCCTTGCAAACGGGAAAATATTTTTAGGAAACAGTTCAGGGAAAGCTGTTGCTTCTGCTACAAATGCAATTTCAATCAGTGGATTCGGCAAGGCTGCAGGTAATATAAATCTTGGAGATGAGGCTACTCAATATAATATCAATTTTTTGGCGGATCCTTTATATCCTCAGGATGCTGCGACCAAGAATTATGTTGATTCAAAAATTTCAGGTTCTGCTTCTTTAGACCTTGATGAAAATAACATATTCGTCGGCAATTCATCCGGACAGGCAGCAGGAGTAGCTAAAAATACAGTTCCACTCAGTGATTTTGGTGCAGCAACAACCAACATTTCTTTAGGCGACGGAACAATTAATCATAAAATAATAAACCTGGCTGATCCGACGGACGATCAGGAAGCGGCCACTAAAAAGTATGTGGATTCAAAGATGTCCACCACTCAAAGTGGTGCTACAATGCCGGCCAGTCCTCATACCGGAGACAACTTTTACTCTACTACAGACAACCGGTTTTACGTTTATAATGGAACAACCTGGATCCCCGTAGACAATACTCTCCCCAGCGGTCAATTATATGTAGGTAATGCTTCAGATATTGCAGTAGCTACAGCTAAGAATACAATTCCCCTTAGTGGTTTTGCTGCTCCGGATGCAGATGTTTCGCTGGGGAATAAACGTATTACAGATTTAGCGGTACCGGTTGCTAATACAGATGCAACAACCAAAGCATATGTTGATGCATTGATAGCAACAGGAGGAGACAATCTGGGAAATCATACCGCGACAAAAAACCTGCAAATGGGTATGTATACGATAAGCAAGGATGGCACACCGACCAAGGGACTTGGATTTGATGATGCAGGGAGCGCCATTTTTGGTCAAAATGTAACTATAAACGGAAATCTTTATACCCCCTCAGATCAGCGCTTGAAAGTAAATATTGAAACTCTTAGTACTGTTTTGCAAAAGATTGACAAAATCAGGGGCGTCAGGTTTGAATATAAAGATCAGAAAAAGTATGCAGCTGGTCACAAAATTGGAATTATTGCCCAGGAACTTCAAAAAGTTTATCCTGAGATGGTTATTAAAGGTAAGGATGGCTTTCTGAAAGTTGATTATACCCAGCTTACAGGGGTATTAATTCAGGCAATAAAGGAACAGGAACAGGGGATGAGACAGCAGCAGAGAGAAATTAATGAGCTTAAGGATCAACTGAGAAAACAGCAACTGCAGATAGATGCTGTTCTTCAAAAGATCAAATAACAAACAACAACCCGTGATTTGCCACCTGAGCAAATTCTAAAGCCTGGATAAAATATTGAAAAGACTGCTGCATATAACCGGAATCGTAACTTTCTTACTGTTTGCAGGAATCAGTGTCTCTTATGGACAGAATTATTTCAGGGTTATAGAGGAAATCCCTCATCTTCCGATGCTTGATCCGGCATCTGTTGCTTCTCCGGAACCCGGTATGCTTATTTTTAGTACGACGGATGCCAAACCTATGATTTATAACGGAGATTCATGGACCAGGCTTACAGAGACAGGAAATGCCGAATTTACAGAAAGTCCAGGTTTGTCGACAGGAATATCAGAGCAAATCACATTGACAGGGAAACGAAAAGGAAAATGCGACGTATAAGTCCTAACTAATATCAATGTATTTAAGAATAGTAGTCAAAAGATATATCAATAATAAATGTTTATAAAAGAAAGTACACTTCAAAATATAATATTAACAAGCCTTTTACTTGTCCTGTATGCTTTGCCTTTTGATATAAAAGCTCAGGATGTCAATTTGAAAATTCATTTGGAAGGAGTGTATAGCAGCAAAATAAGCCTTTTGCCTTTAGCCGGAGCCAATGCGCTTAAACCAATAATAGAAAAACCTGGCATTAAACAGGGAGAAATAGTAAGTCTGATAGTTCCAAAAGACAGGTTACCTGGTGAATTTGTTTTGCGCTTTGATTATCAGGATAAGGAAAGTAGTACTCCATACCCTTCTGAAAAATATATATTCATTAATAATCAGAATCTGGAATTATGGGCTAAACCTAAATTTATAAACAACCCTGATAGTACCAGGTTTCAAAGGGATGAAAAGGAAAATGCCTTGTTCTTAAGTTTTTCAAAGGAAAATGCTGCAAAAAAAGAGCAGCTTGCCTTACTGCAAAATTTTCTGATGAACTATGATCAGCCTCAGTCAGTGTTTTATACTGCAGGAACAGATGAATACGAAAACAGGCGTAAAGAGTATAATGAATGGATAATAAATCAGATACAGCAAAATAAAGAGGCTTTTGTGAGCCGTACTTTTCCTTTTCAATACGTTCAGAAAATAGAATGGAAAGGTAAGGAGCCAGACAGGATGAATAGTCTCATAAGTCATTATTTTGACGATATGGATTTTAAGGATCCTTTACTGGTAAAAACATCCGGTCTTAAAGACTGGATGAATAAGTATGTTAATCTTTATGGTGCAATGTCTACAACAATAGCACTTCGTGATTCTCTGTTCACGCTGGCGGGAAAGATTGCTATTGAAAAGGCTAAAACGGGTCATCCTTTAGTATACGGATGGATGGTAGATTATTTTTATAAAGGATATGAAGGATTTAATATAGCGGCAGGGATTAAGATGCTGGAACCTTACCTGCAGGATCCTCGTTGCCTGACAACAAAAAGGCTCGAGATAGAAAAGAGGCTGCAGGGAATAGAAACATTAGTGCCTGGAGTAATTGCTCCCGACTTCACAGCAAAAGATGAAACAGGTAAACCCGTTCAATTTCGCAGTTACAAAACTAATGCGCAGTATAAATTACTATTATTCTGGTCGGCAGACTGTATGCATTGTAAAGATATGGTGGCTAAGTTATATCCTTTTTATCAGCAGGCAGGTAATAAAGGGTTACTGGATGTTTTTGCAATCAGTGTGGATTTTACCGATACAGAGATTAAAGCCTGGGAAGATGCAAAAGCTAAACTAACAGGTTGGAAGCATAGCAGGCCGGATGGAGGAATTAACAGTCAGGTGGCAAATGCCTATTTTATACTGGCTACTCCGGTTATGATACTGATAGATTCAAAGACCAATAAAATAATAGACCTTCCTGATTCTGTTGAACAATTAGAGAAAACAATGAAATTATAAATGAGATGGGAGTATTAAAACCTATAGCTAAATAATGAAAAGGCTTGCCATATTAATGCTGGGTTTGACCTCTTTACTGATAAGCGAAAGCTTGAAAGCACAGCTTAATGCGGGTAATGAAGGTATTTATATCAGAAGCGGAACTATTTTTAGTACCGAAGGATTAGCTATTACTCCTTCTTCAGATCTGTCTATCAATAACCTTACAATTGTAAAAGGGGCGGACGTAGTGGGCTGGCCGCAGTATAACAGCATCACGCGGGCATATCATTTAAGCAGTCCTCTGGTTTTCAGGGGAACGTTAGCTGTAAGCTATCAAAATTCTGAACTAAACGGGAACAACGCAGCTTTCCTTGCTTTAGCCTATTCATCCGCTATGGGAAGTAATGACTATAAAGATTATTTGCTTTCTAACGGCTGTATCATTAGTACAGAAGACCGCTATGTAAAGCAGATATTTGAGGGAGGGCTAACTTTTTCAGATTTAACTGCGGTAACAGCAGGCTCTGTAATCCCTGCAGTCGTAGCTTCTTCGTCAACTTCCTTCTGTGAAGGATCTTCTGTTACTTTAAGCACCGTTCAGGCTTCTTCGTGGCAATGGTACCGCGATGGGGCTTTATTGCCCGGCAGTACAAACCGGGATTTACAGGTATCGCAAAGTGGTGACTATTCTGTTCAGGTAACTTTTGCAAACAGTATTACAAGTTTATCCGATCCGGTAAGCGTAACAGTAAGTCCCATGCCTTCAGCTCAATTGATATCGGATAAGGGAAATACTATCTCATTGGGAGATATTGCCACATTAACTGCATCAGGAGGAACCACTTATTTATGGGAAAATACTGACGGAATAGTCAGTGGCCAGAATACATCAACCTTAACTGTACGACCTTCTAAAAATACAACCTATCGTGTTATAATAAGTAACGGAGGAGCTTGTAACGCTGTTGAAACTATAGATATTTCAGTAGCGAATGATTATAAATCATTGGTGCCGTATAATATGGTCACCCCTAACGGTGATGGCGTGAATGATGTATGGTTAATTAAGAATATCGATATGTACCCTAATAACGAGCTGAAAATATTTGACCGTGCCGGCCGGGTAGTATATAGTAAAAACGGTTACGATAATACATGGGATGCAACGCTGAATGGTGTTGCTTTACCGGAAGATACTTACTACTACGTTTTATATATCGATTCTGGAAAGGGTAAGCTTACAGGTTTTATATCAGTAGTTAAAAAATAGGAATATCAGTATAGATATGGATCAATTATTTAAGGGAATGCTAATAAAGACATATAAGGAGATAATGATCATCGGTCTGACGGTTGTTTTATTGATTTCGAACCTCAGGGATATTAGTGCCCAGATTACCCCGCTTGCATCGCAATATTATCAGAATCAGTACATGGGAAATCCGGCTCTTGCTGGAATGGATGAAAGGCTGATTATCAATCTTGGCTATCGTAATCAATGGCGGGTTATTCCCGGCTCACCAGTCACCCAGTCTTTAACTGCAGATTATCGTATAGACAAGGTAGGTATGGGACTGAATGTTTATAGTGATAATGCCGGACTAATAAGAAGAACACGCCTTATGGGAAGCTATGCCTATCATTTGCCCCTGAATGCTGAAAATCAGTCGCTGCATTTTGGCATTTCCCTGGGCCTGTTAAGCGAAAAGCTGGATAATGAAAATATTGTTGCTGATCCTAATGATGTGCTGGCTGATGCGTTTAATTCCCGGCGAATGTATCTGGACGGCGATTTTGGAATTGCCTATATTAATGATAGATTCGAATGGCAGGGTGCTTTGCCAAATCTTAAGAAGTTTTTGAAGAAGGACTTTAGCAATTCTGCTGATGAAACGACTTTCTTTTTATCTGTTTCGTACAAAATCAATAAGATACAGGATATTGTATCCCTGGAGCCCAAGTTTTGTTTTCGCGGTGCAAGAGAATTCAATAGCCTGTGGGATGTAGGTACAGATATGAAGTTTGCCAATAATCTTATTTATGTGATGGCAATGTATCATAGCAGTAAAAGCTCAACGATTGGGTTTGGAATAAATTTTCAGAGCAAAGTTCTTTTCCAGGGATTTTATTCCAGTCAGTTGGCCGCCCTCCGTGAAGACAGCGGAGGAAGCTTTGAGATTGGCCTTAAAATACCGCTGAACATTCAAAAAGTACCGGATCAGATAAACGGGAAAATATTTTAGTTATCTATTCTTTTGGAAAAGATGCGTTCTGAAAGATATTATTGTTTAAATTTCTTAAACTGAAAATGAAGTTCCGCAACCACAGGTTTTGGATGCATTAGGATTGTTAAATGTAAAGCCGCGGGCGTTCAGTCCGTTTTGAAAATCCACTTCCATCCCTGCAAGGTATAAACCATGTGCTTTATGCATAAATATTTTTATGCCATCAATAATAAATTCCTGATCACCTTCTTTCTTCTGATCAAAACCTAATATATAATTCATGCCGGCGCAGCCGCCACCTTCAACACCCAGCCGTACGCCAAATTCGTCATCCAGTTCTTGCTGATCCTTTAATTTCTTAAGCTCTTTCTTAGCCCCCTCTGTTAAAGAAACAGGTATCTGCAGATTTGTAATCCCCGTGCTCATTTCTTTTTATTTATTATAACAAATATACGAGCGAAAATCTCATTTTTGTTGATTCTTAAGTGATTTTACTCTTAAACAACAAAATGATATGGAATGGGTTCAGGGTTTTATTTTAGATATAGTTAAGTTGACTGCCTCCGGTTTGCTGGTGTTCTCAGTCATTTATCTTACTATCAGGCCTGCTATAGAAGAGGGCCGGAACCTTGAACGACTTAACTTAAAAAAGGCAACGGTCAAAACGGTACTTCCCTTACGGCTGCAGGCATATGAAAGGATGGTATTGTTTGCTGAACGAATAAATCCTTCGGCTATGCTTCTTCGTTTTCCGGTATTGGGCATTACAGCTTCGGAGTTACAGCTTGCACTCATCGCCGAAATAAGAAACGAGTTTCAGCACAATATAACCCAGCAAATTTATGTCAGTAACGTTACATGGTCTGTTGTAAAACAACTGAAGGAGGATACTCTTGTTCTGATAAACAATGTTTCAGGTAGTATTCCTCCGGATTCACCATCCATCGAATTAAGCAAAATTATTTTAACACATCTTGCCAATCTTGATGTTGATCCATATGAAAGTTCTCTTGCGATTATTAAGCAGGATCTTCAGAAACTTTTCTAAGTGGATGACGTATCAGTAACTGCTTCTTAAATTTCCGGATGATTTGTCTGCTCATTCTTTATGTATCAAATTAGTAAAATCTAAATAAAGGATCGTGAATAGATTAATGGCGTTCAATTTTTCCGGTTTTTTATGAATTTATCAGTACTAATCCTTTTTTTAAATTCCTTAGTATTAGTTAACTATTCTTCCTTAAAAGAAAAACATTTAATTATAAAAACGTTGCGTGACAAAACAGACAGTTCAAAAATTGCTTTTGAAAGCAAAAAGACAGGTAAACAGACCTATTCTTCTGCTAAAGAGTAAGTTAAATTAATTTAAAATTTTTGTTCATAAAGCAGATTTTTTTTAGAATATTCGATGTTCCAAAACGGTCTGAAAAATCAGTACAGCAATGGTTGTAAATCAAATTATTAGTAAAAATTCAATGGAAAAAACTTGTACAAATGTATGGGGTCAATGCCTTCAGATCATAAAAGACAACATTCCGGCCCAAAGCTTTAAAACTTGGTTCGAGCCTATTAAAGCGCTGCGTCTGGAGGGAAATGTGCTTACCATACAAGTGCCAAGTTTATTCTTTTACGAGTGGCTTGAAGAACACTATGTTGGTCTTTTACGAAAAACAGTAAAAAAACAGCTTGGTGAAGAAGGCCGCCTGGAATATAATATAGTTGTGGAGAAATCTTCTAACAATAAGCCCTATACAACAAATATGCCTTCCAACGGAAATGGTGCCGAAGGGAAACATCAATCTATTCCTTTGCCCGTCGCCCTGAATAAAGATATTAAAAACCCTTTTATCATTCCGGGACTGAAAAAACTTCATGTTGATCCGCAGTTAAATCCTAATTACTGTTTTGAAAACTTTATAGAAGGCGACTGTAACCGTCTGGCTCGTTCTGCCGGTTATGCAGTAGCTGCAAAACCGGGAGGAACTTCGTTCAATCCGTTAATGCTTTACGGAGGGGTTGGGCTTGGAAAAACTCATCTTGCCCAGGCTATCGGTAATGAAATTAAGAGGACAAGCCCTGATAAATTAGTGATCTACGTATCCTGTGAAAAATTCTGTCAGCAGTTTGTTGATTCATTAAAGAACAACACGATAAACGACTTTGTGAACTTCTATCAGGCAATGGATGTAATCATCATGGATGACGTCCATAACTTTGCAGGCAAGGAAAAAACACAGGATATCTTCTTCCATGTGTTTAATCATCTTCATCAGTCGGGCAAGCAGGTTATCCTTACTTCTGATAAGGCACCTAAAGACCTTGCCGGCTTAGAAGAACGCTTGTTAAGTCGTTTTAAATGGGGACTTTCAGCCGACCTTCAGATTCCCGATCTCGAAACCCGTATGGCTATCCTGAAGAAGAAAATGTATACCGATGGTATCGAGCTTCCGGGAGAAGTAATCGAATATGTAGCGCACAACATTGATAACAACGTCAGAGAGCTCGAAGGAGCAATGGTTTCCCTGCTGGCGCAGTCTACACTCAACAAGAAGGAAATAGATCTCGCCCTTGCCAAATCAATGCTTAAGAACTTTATTAAGCATACCTCCAGGGAGATCTCGATGGAATATATTCAGAAGCTTGTTTGCGAATACTTCGAAGTGCCAATAGAAATGGTAAAATCAAAGACCCGTAAAAGGGAAATTGTGCAGGCCCGCCAAATCTCAATGTATCTCGCAAAAAGCCTTACCAAAACTTCTCTGAAATCTATAGGGCAGTTCTTCGGTGGCCGCGACCACTCAACAGTGATCTATGCCTGCCAGACGGTGGAAGATCTGATCGATACGGATAAGAAGTTTAAGAACTATGTTCAGGATATCCAGAAGAAACTAAAAATGAGCTAATGGCAGAGTGATCGGAAATCCGGATATCTCTGGCAATACATTGTATAATAAGGCGGCTGATACTTCAGTCGCCTTTTATTGTTTAGCCTGCATGCTTATGATATTAAAATAGATTATTTAAGAATATCAAGCTTAAGTAAAGCATAAAAAATAGCGCTGACATGCAGTGCCTGAGGAAACTGGTTTTTAAGAATCAGTTCTTTAAACTCATCCAGGGTTACTTTCAGAACTTCTATTTCTTCCCTTCCGTCGAGATGCTGTTCCTGTACTTTCCTTCCTCCTTTTGCGAGATAGCTGAAAGTCTTGTTTGCAGAAGTAGAGGGATTGGCATAAACGGTACCCAAAGGCTCGATTGTCTCAAATATGTAGCCTGTTTCTTCAAGCAGTTCCCGCTTAACAGCCTCTTCAGGAGATTCTCCCGGATCAATACATCCTCCCGGGATTTCAAGAATCACTTCTTCTGCGGCATGACGGTATTGTCTGATCAGGATTACTTCATCATCTTCCGTTAAAGCTACTGCATTTACCCAGTTTGGATATTCAAGAACATAATAGTCGTCAATTAATGTGCCATCGGGCATCCTGCAAACGTCGACCCTTAAGGTTGCCCAATTTTCTTTTACGAGATATTTTGATGAAAGCTTTTCCCATTTAAGCTTACTCATATTGCCTGTTATTTAGAAATTTATCAATCTGTTCTCTCCTGCCAATGTTCTCCAGTGACTGCTGATGATATTCTGTTTCAAGAAGATTCAATGCAACGAGGGTTTTATTCAGAATCGAAAAAGTTTCTTCAGTTTCCTGAAAAGGATAAACACTTTCGAAAAGGAATTGCGTCAGCATATTCATCTTCTCTGCTGAAAAGCTTTTATTCTTCAGCGTATCTGCAAACTCTTCAGGAGTGGAAGATTGCAGGGATGCTGCATCCAGTCCAAAATTCTCTTTAAGAGCCTGATAGGCCAGTTCTGTAGCATCATCTACATTTCCATCGTTTTTAAGTCCGAGAATTTTTGCCAGCACCTGGGCAAGCTTCTGGATCTCTGCTTCTATAAAATCTTTGCGGATCATAATACTTTTAGATTTTGTATGCCGGCCCTCAAAAATCAGATGCTGTATTAACACCCGGTCATTTCAGCCTTCCTTTATTGTTTTATGTAATATAGTTCCGTAATGTTAAATATAAAATCTCTTGTTCCATTTTTATAAAAAAGAACTTCAGGCGGTTTATATTTATAACTTACTACGTCTACCTTACTACTTACTACCAGCTTCCGCTGGCACCACCACCTCCAAAACTGCCGCCGCCAAATCCCCCGAATCCGCCGCCACCACTGCTGCCTCCTCCGAATCCGCCGCCACCGCCAAATCCACGGCCACTATTTCCGCCCCGTCCTAATCCGCCAGCAAGTAACGACCACCATAAAACGTCTGCTCCGCCACGGCTGCCGATCACTCTGCCACCACCACCGCCGCCTTTTCTGCCGGTTATCACGATAACAATAACGATAATGACGATGAGGATGAGGATCAGAGGAAAGCTTCCCGAACGGCTGTTCTGTTTACGGGGCTGATCATTTTTATATTCGCCTTTGGTATAGGCAATGATAGCATCGGTAGCTTTATCAATCCCTCCATAATAGTTTCCCTGGCGAAAATCAGGCTTCAGTTCATTTTCTATAATTCTTTTCGCAATAGCATCAGGAAGTACCCCTTCAACACCATAGCCTGTTTGGATACTCACTTTACGGTCTTCCAGTGCGGCAAGCAATACTACGCCATTATTATTTTTTCCTCCCCCAACGCCCCATTTCTCCGCCAGTCTTGCCGTATAGTCGGCAATGTCGTATGCACCGACAGACTTCATCAGAACAACAGCAATTTGTGTTGATGTAGAATCATCAAATGCAACCAGCTTTTGTTCCAAAGCTGCTATTTCAGCAGGTGAAAGTGTGTGGGTATAATCATTGACAAGCTGGTTGGGCCTGGGAGGAAACTCCTGCCCGAAGGCATTGCCCAATAGCATAATACAAGACAGGACTAAAAGAATATTTCGTTTCAAATTTTATATATTGAATCTCAGAGCTAAAAACTCAGAGCTTTTCTTGTTAAATATTAATTGACAGGGCCGGTAATAACCTCTGTATTTTCTACATATAAGATATGTCGTCGGATAATTCATTCTGATCTCCATCCACATAGGGAAAAAACTCTTTAAGTTTTTTTCCTGCCATACCGATTCCGGTAATAAGTCCTTCTGCGAGTTGCCCTGCCTTGAACTTATCAAGCATGGCTTCTTTTGTAGAATCCCAAAAATCATCAGGAACTGCGTTATTAATACCCACATCACCGATAATAGCAAATTTATGATCCTCCGTTGCAATGTAAATTAAAACACCGTTTCTGAGGGCTGTTTTATCCATGCCTATCTTTATAAAATAAGCAGTCGCACGTTCGATTGCATTTTCAGAGAGACATTTTTTTTCTGCACACACCCTTATTTCTCCGGATGTGTTTTTTTCTGCGGCCTCTATAGCCTGCCGAACCTGTTCCTGTTCTTTTTCTGTGAATAATGCCATCTCTGGAAAGTTATCAGCATTTAGTTGTCAGCTCCCTTGTTTCATGATTAATATATCGTGGTTCTGTTACACAGGATTGTAAACATCCAGGTTAAAATTCAACCTTTGGCGCTTTTTCAGATCCTGTTTCTGCCTGGAAATACCCTTTCTTTTGAAAGCCAAACATCCCTGCTGTCATGTTATTCGGAAAGGAACGGATTTTAGAGTTATATTGTTGGGTTACTTCATTGAATTTTTGACGTTCAACTGTGATCCTGTTTTCAGTGCCCTCAATTTGCGACTGCAGCTCCTGAAAGTTTGCGTTTGCCTTTAACTCAGGATAACGTTCAGATACAACCATCAGCCTGCCAAGAGCAGCGCTCAGTTCTCCCTGGGCATTCTGGAACTTCTGAATGTTTTCAGGAGTAAGTTTATCAGGGTCCACATTGATCGATGTTGCCTTGGCTCGGGCCTCGATTACTTTAGTTAACGTTTCCTTTTCAAAGTTGGCAGCACCTTTAACTGTATTTACCAGGTTAGGGATCAGGTCAGCGCGCCGCTGATAAACGTTCTGAACCTGCGCCCATTGCGCCTGCACCTGCTCATCAAGTTTCACCATACCGTTATAGCCGCACGATGAAAATGACAACACTGCAATTAGTCCAGCTATAGTATAAAATAATCTTTTCATTTTTTAAGGATTAAAACTTTTTCAATTTACATCTTAGATTTCAAATTTCATACCTTTGTTACGCTCCGGGATAAAAACCTGGCATTTTATGGTAAAAGAAATTGAAATAGTACTGCTTCCCCGCGAAACAGCCGAACCTTCCTCTCTTTATAAGGCGGCATCCGGTTCATTGAAAATTGCCCTGAATCGTATTTCTGACGTCAAAATCGTTAAACGATCCATTGATGCCAGAGGGAAAACAGTGGTTTTTCGCCTTAAAGTTAATGTTTATATAGATGAACCCGGCACACCTGAAATTTTTTCAGTTAAATATAATAATGTCAGTGCAAAAAGGCCGGTTTTAATTGCAGGCGCTGGTCCGGCTGGACTATTTGCAGCACTAAAATGTATAGAACTTGGCCTGAAGCCGGTTATTCTTGAACGTGGAAAAGATGTTAAACAACGCAGGCGCGACCTCGCAGAGATCAACAGGAATGGACTGGTAAATCCGGAGTCGAATTATTGCTTCGGCGAAGGAGGGGCAGGCACTTATTCTGACGGGAAATTATATACCAGATCTAACAAGAGGGGAGACGTTCATCATGTCCTTAAGACCTTTGTTGCCCATGGCGCTACTGAAGATATCCTGATAGATGCCCGTCCGCATATCGGAACAAATAAGTTGCCGCAGATTATTACAGCGATGCGTGAAAGTATTCTGAATGCAGGCGGAGAAGTGTATTTTGATTGTAAAGTAAGCAGTTTGCTTATCTCAGGAGGTAAGATTAAGGGTATTAAAACAATAAAGGGTGACATCTTTAATGCAGGCGCTGTAATCCTGGCTACAGGCCATTCAGCGCGCGATATTTTCCACATGCTGAGAGATCAGGGTCTGAAAATTGAAGCTAAGCCTTTTGCATTGGGAGTACGGATTGAACACCCTCAGAGTATTATCGATCAGGCCCAGTACCATTGCGAAGTGCGCGATCCATATCTCCCGCCGTCATATTACAGCCTGGTAGAACAGATAGAACAAAGAGGGGTTTTCTCATTTTGCATGTGCCCGGGCGGCATTATTGCTCCCTGTGCAACAAACTATAATGAAATTGTAGTGAACGGGTGGTCGCCCTCAAAGCGTAATAACCCCTATGCTAATTCAGGAACAGTGGTGCAGGTAGACCTGTCTGACATTCCCCATTCAGATGGAGATCCGTTTAGTTTGCTCGATTTTCAGGCCAATGCAGAGCAAAAAGCCTGGATTGCCGGAGGAGGGAGTCTTGTTGCGCCCGCCCAGCGGATGGTCGATTTTGTTAACGGAAAACTTTCGGTTGATCTGCCCGGTAATTCCTATTTACCCGGTACGAAAAGTGCAGATCTGAGGGATGTATTGCCCACTATGATATACGATCGTCTGCGTCTGGCTTTACCCTCTTTTGGAAAAAAGATGAAGGGGTACTTCTCGAATGAGGCTATCCTCGTAGGTGTTGAGTCGCGCACCTCATCCCCTGTCCGTATTCCCCGAGACCGTGAAACCTTTCAGCATCCCCAGGCCGAAGGCTTATTTCCTTGTGGTGAAGGCGCCGGATATGCCGGCGGAATCGTTTCTGCAGCTATAGATGGCATGAATTGTGCGGAAGCTGCTATGAAATTATTGTCATGAGTGATATGAATCTTACAATAAGCAATGAACTGGAATCCGTTGTAAGCGGCGCACCCTGGTATGGTTCTTCGGTAAAAGAAGTGCTCGGTAATGTAGACGAAAGGATAATTTTTAATCATATTGGTAATGCTCACTGCATTGCAGAAATATTGCTGCATATGACGGCATGGACAGAGGAGGTAACCGAAAGGTTACTGGGGAAAGTTGCAGATGAACCGTCAAGAGGCGACTGGCCGGACCCTTCGGGGTTTAAGTGGCCAGATCTGGTTGTTAACTTTTTTATAGCCCACCGTAACCTTCAGGCTGCTGTTGCAGGTTTTGCGGCAGACAACTGGGATTTGGAAGTACCATACAGTAATTACAGTGAATCCGTTGTAAATTATCGGCAGACAATAGCGGGCCTTGCCCAGCATCATGCCTATCACCTGGGGCAGATTTCACTTTTGAACAAGCAGTTATCTGAAATAACTTGATAGTGAAATAAATAACTTGATAGTGAAATGTCCATGGGCGTCTGCAAAGCTCCGGGGCATTGACAGGTCTGACTGCTTATGATAACAAAAAAATAGATTATTCAAATAAAATGATCGTTGGCATTTGCGAAAAGATCACAAACAGAAATGCACCAGCTAAGCATTCTCTTGAACAAGGTCAGGATCAAATACTGTAAATAAAGTACCCCTGATACTTTTATTACTATTAAGAAATAAATAACACACCAAATATTTACTCCAATGAAAAAGACATTAGTAATAGGGGCGACACCCAACCCAAGCCGTTACGCATATCTTGCATCGAACAAACTTGTTCGATACGGGCATGAAATAGTTAATGTAGGAATCAAGAAGGGAGAAGTGGCCGGAGTTCCCATCGAGCCGCCTCAGACTATCCATCATGATATAGATACGGTTACGCTATACGTAGGAACCCGTAACCAGTCGTCGTTGTATGATTATATTTTAAATACTAATCCGAAACGGATTATATTTAACCCAGGTACTGAAAACGGCGAACTGGAAGCAATGGCACGTCAGAAAGGGATAGAAACTATAGAAGGTTGTACCCTGGTTATGCTGTCTACCGGTGAGTTCTGATTTGCTTAAAGGATTTTAACTATCTGTTTTGAGTGTATGAGATTGATTTATCTCTGCAAATCGTCGCTTTGCAGAGGTGCATGTGGTCTGTACAGAACTGCGGTCTTGCCCTCTTCCTCTTCGCAGGAGCCGATCACTCCGGGTACTAACTCTGCCATTTGATCTGATGTAAACGTTCAACTATACTATTCTGAAAGATTGCAGAACAGCATCTGTCCTGTTTATAAAACAAGAAATCAGGCATCAAGATTTAAGAAATTGCAGATACAGGCGGTACCGAATGCCTGACCAAACGCATACCTGTGCCTGATGTAGTCATGATAATATGGGGATCATGTCGGGATAATGTTGGATAAAAGTCCGACATTATCCCGACATGATCCCCATGAGATGCCGATATTATCCTCATATGATCAGGCATTGGTCAGGGTTTGGTTTGGTTTTGGAATTGGCAGGAGTATATATACGGTTGGTGGCTTTTGCAATTTTCATATTAAGGGTCTGTTTGGAAAAACATCCAATGATCAGCCAGGCGGTGCTTTAAGAATTTCTTTTATGTCCAGGTAAACACTCTGGTAATCTTAAAATCCTGATATGACATCAAATGATAGTTGATTTGTATTAAAATAGTTAATAAAAGGGGGTTCAAAGAGCTAAAAGAAGAGAGTTCCTGAACTGAAACAGATCGCCTGAATATTTTTCTGATAAAGAACGCCCGGTGTTAACGGCTGACATTCAGTTTTCTATAACAGAAAAAAATACCTGGGTGTCAGGCCATTTCCAAAAAAGGCAAAAAAGATTTGTTCAGGGGTAAAAAAGTGTGCATCTTTGCAATCCCAAAACGGGGAAGAGGGCGCGAGGCCTGAAGGAAAAAGCGGGAGCGAGGCGGAGAAAGGGAGCAGGAAAAAAAGAAAAAAAAGTTCTTGCAGAAGAGGAAAAAGATTCTCACCTTTGCAGTCCCAAAACGGGGGTCGCCGGAAGGCGGCAGCGGGCAGAAGGCGCAAGGCTGGAAGCGAAAAAAAAGAAGTTAAAAAGCAGAAGGCCAAAAGCAGAAGCTTTAACGATACAGGCGGAACCGGGAGGGGGAAGCACAAAAGTTCTTAATAAGAAATGTCAGTAGCGTAACAGGTAGGAATACCTGTTAACAAAAGAAGGTTCGGCCAGCGATGGCCTGACCGGAAGAAGAAGTTAACAATTAATCCAAAAGTCGATACAGCAAATAGCATAAATACAAAGACGATTCTATTTGACTAATACTTAAATAGGGTCAGTGAACAAAAACTTCATTACAATGGAGAGTTTGATCCTGGCTCAGGATGAACGCTAGCGGCAGGCCTAATACATGCAAGTCGGACGTGATTGGGGACTTCGGTTCCCATGAAAGTGGCGCACGGGTGCGTAACGCGTATGCAATCTGCCTTACCCAGGGGGATAGCCCGGAGAAATCCGGATTAAGACCGCATAACATCAATTTATGGCATCATAGAGTGATCAAATATTAATAGGGGTAAGATGAGCATGCGTGACATTAGCTGGTTGGTAAGGTAACGGCTTACCAAGGCAACGATGTCTAGGGGATCTGAGAGGATGACCCCCCACACTGGTACTGAGACACGGACCAGACTCCTACGGGAGGCAGCAGTAAGGAATATTGGTCAATGGGCGGAAGCCTGAACCAGCCATGCCGCGTGCAGGAAGAC
>JAATFW010000159.1 GCA_015654985.1 Sphingobacteriales bacterium
AGGTTTACCTTTTTTTGCGTGCCGTATCCCACTACCACCACTTCGCTTAAATTTTGAAGGTCCTCATTCAGACTCACTGTTATCTGGGTCCTGTTATTCAACGGAACCTCCTGCTGCACAAATCCCGTATATGAGATTACAATGACCGCATTATTATTAATGTTTCTCAGGCTGAAATCACCATTTACATCCGCAACCGTTGCCTGGTTTGATCCCTTCACCCTGATCGTTGCCCCTGGAAGAGGTTCGCCCTTGTCGTCGGTAACTTTTCCCCTGATATCCATTAAAGGAGCCTCCTTTTCAGGCTCCTTTTCGTCCTTTTTAGAAATGACGATCGTATTATTTTCAATGATGTATCTGAACGGCTGACCTTTCAGGCTTTGCTCCAGCGCCTGCTGTACTGATACGTTTTCAAGCTGAACAGTTACAGGTTTGGCATCCTTCAATTCATTATACTTATAAAAAAAGAAGTATCCGCTCTGCTTCCCGATCGTGGTTAAAACCTTCTCAAGGGGAAGATTCCGGCCCGATAAACTGATGCTTTGCGAGAAGCTCTTAGCGCTTAGCTGCAAACAGGTAACCGTCAATAAAATAGCTGTGAGTTTCATTACCAGAAACGTTTTGGATGGCAGAAATAGCCGAATGAGCGGCATTTTACCATAAGAGTTAAATTGCATACTTTTGTACTGTTTGGATTAATGAATAAGTTTCCGTCAAGAGATTTTTTAATTTAATCCAGGCTTCCCATTCAGGGGAATTACAGGCCGGATGTGTTGGTAGCACTTCCGGTTTTTTTTGGATTAACTGTCTGTGTTTGTATTTATGTTTTCATATAATTCATATAATTAATTCGTTGTTAATCTTAATTAAACCCTAACTAATTTTTCACAATTATCTTTCTGCCTTCAACCCAGCAGTTTACATTACCGAGTTCCAGTATCCGAAGTACACCGGATACACTAACTGTACGTTTTATCTTTCCCACCAGTTCATCTTCAGGAATTTTTCCGCGATATTCCACATCCACATCATACCAGCGGGATATCTGACGCATTACCGACTGGACATTTTCCCTGTCGAATTTGAAATAACCATTTTTCCAGGCTACGGCGCCTTCCGGATCAGCATTTACGACAAGGAGGGCCTGTCCTTTTAACCGGGCCTGCTCACCTGGTTTGATCGTAACAGACCGGCTCTGATCTTTACTGCCTCCCGCTCCGGGAGATACTCTAACACTCCCTTCGAGCAGGGTAGTTTTTGTACCATCTTCGTCTTCATAGGCATTCACATTAAAGTGTGTCCCCAGAACTTCAACAGTCTGACGGGCTGAGACAACAAGGAATGGCTTGCTTTTATTTTTTGTAATTTCAAAATAAGCCTCACCGGTAATTTCAACTTTCCGTTCATTCCCTTTAAAGGCTGTCGGAAAGCGGATAGAAGATGCTGAGTTCAGCCATACCTCCGAACCATCAGGCAGCGTAAGCTGATACTGCCCGCCCCGCGGGGTACTGATCGTATTTAATTGGGTGGAAGCGATGGATTGTTGTTCGTTGTATCCGGACCTCAAAGCTTCTATTATTACCTTTCCGTCAGCAGTTTTATGAATTTCCGCACTTCCCTGTTTTGCCAGTACACCATTTTTAGCATTATCCAGTACGATGGTGGATCCATTGGCCAAAGTTAATACTGCTTTATTGCTACCCGGCGCAATGTCATGCTGCTTATGTACAGCGACTTTGGGTTCCTGCTTCCCGGTCAAAGTAAGACCCGAGTAGAAATAATAAATAAAAGAGCCCAATATTAAAACAGCAGCTGCAGCAGCGGTTATTCTAAAATAATTCCATCTTATTCTGCTGGTAGGTTCGCCCGTTTCAATACGTGATCTTATCTCACTACGAATACTGTTTTTAAGATCTTCTTTTGCAGAAGAATTAAATCCATGCAGGATATGCTCTCCGCTATCAAACAAATTATAATAAGCATGAAGGAATTTTTCTTCCTCAGCAGAGGCCTGACCTTTCTGATATTTTTCCAGAATCCGCAGAAACTCCTTTTTTTCCATATTCATTTAACGGGTGTTTATATCATGACCGCCGAACAGGAAAAAATCCCATGGAAAATTTTATTTTTTTTATTTATACATCCATATACGTATTTTTATTCAAAAGGCACGTATCATGGCAACCAAGCTGACGTTTAACACATACGCATCCTCAACCTCTAAAATTCAATTAAGTTATAACAATTAATTATATATTTGCATTATTATGATGTATTTTGTTATAACATATGAAAACGAACATTATTAATATTGGGAACAGCCAGGGGGTTATTCTTCCTTCAGCACTTTTACGCCAGCTAAAGTTATCCTTTAAATCTGCAGTACATATTGAAGTTAACAATGGAATGATCATTATTAAACCAGATCCCCGTCAGGGTTGGGCTGAAGCCGCCCGGCATATGAATAAGGAAGGCGACGATCAACTTTTAATGGAAGATTTCCCGGATGATTTCGATAAAGAAGAATGGACATGGTGAAGGATATTCATCAGTATGACGTATATTGGATTCCGTTAGACCCTACTCAGGGGAGTAAAATGACTAAAACACGACCATGTGTAGTCGTAAGTCCGGATGAAATGAATCAATATTTGCGAACCGTAGTAATTATTCCAATTACATCTACCATTAAAAGTTATCCATGGCGTGTGGAATGCGTTATTTCTGATCGGATGGGATCAATAGCTGCAGATCAGATAAAGGTTGCTGACCGGGCGCGTATCGGTTCTAAATTGGGAAGGTTGTCAAAAAGTGAAATACTTGAATTAAAAGAAGTACTTCAGAAAATGCTGATCGATTAGGCGTTAAGTCTATATAAACAAGAATTTCATTACTGAAAGCCATGCCTCAAAAGAAGCGGATTGGTGTGAACGATACGTCACTTCACTGTTAATTATCCCGCCTGGTCTCATACCAGCCGTAAGTTAAAAAATGTTAAATTATCTACGAATGATTCGTAAATAATATTTAACTTTCGTATAATTACGAAAAAATCGTAATTATGAAAAAGCTATCATACCTTCTGATTCCTTTATTCCTGACATCCTTTGATATGAATGCCCAGGAAAGCTACATGGCCCGTGCTAAAATAAACTATATTTTCTCGCACATAAGAGATACAACCAACAGGCAGAATATTTACACAGAAAATATGGTCCTTTTGTTAAGCCCCGAACTAAGTGTATACAAAAGCCTGGACAAGGAAAAACAGAACGCCCTGATCAAAAAACAGGTTGCCGAGCAAGTGAGCAACCAGACAGGCAGCGCCACGAATATTAAGATTAATATAGGGGGAAACCCGGCAAGTTCTACAGTTTACTACCAGTTTGCCAACCAGAAAAAGCTGATCAGAAAGGAGTACCTGGTAAATAACTATCTTATTGAAGAACCCCTGCCTGTCATCCCATGGAACATCACGAACGACACATTAACCATATCCGGATTAAAATGCCAGAAAGCTACCGCTGCCTTTAAAGGACGTAATTATGAAGCCTGGTTTTGCCAGGATATCCCCTTCTTTAGCGGCCCCTGGAAGTTAAATGGCCTGCCCGGACTTATAATCCAGGCCTCAGACACAAAGGGGGAAGTGATATTCAAATTTAACGGTTTTGAAGAAATAAAACTTTCAGAGGTTCAAACGACGCCTGTACAGGCCGAAGAAATACCGGCGCCAGGCCAGCCGAAAGTTATTATAACAGGTATTGATGTTGCAGATTCAGGACCTGAATATCTGCTTGCACTTCCTTCTAAAGCAATCCCAACAAAAGAAAAGGAATTTCTTAAGCTTAAGGAAGCTATGCGCAAAGATCCGCAGGGCTTTGTCCAATCGGCATTAGCCGGGTCTAATATACCCATGAACGGAGCACCTTCAAATCTCAGGGTTAAACAAAACCCTGCTTCATCTGATCCGTCAGCAAAGAAAGGATCTGTAATTAATAACCCCATTGAGCTTTCTGAGAAATGAAAGTACGGGTATTCTTTGGCGCAGCCGTCTGCCTGCTTCTTGTGCCTTTTTTTATTTATCCGCAACAGTCGGTCAGGGGAGTTGTTAAAGACAGTACAAATAAGCCCATTCCTTCTGCAAGTATCGTCCTGAAAACACAGGAAGGCAGTATCGCCTCCTATAGCATTACCGGCGCTAAAGGAGATTATGCCATTAATATACCGGCAGGCATACAAACGGGCGGACTTTCTCTCGAGGCTAGCTGTCTGGGTTATAAAAAGAGCAGCGTGATCATACGTTCTTTTGACAAACCGGTCGATTTCGTACTCCAAAACTCTTCCATTTATCTGCCCGCCGCGGTAGTGAAAGATAACCGCCCCCGGTTATCGCAGAAAGGAGATACGCTCAGTTACCGGACAGCGGACTTTAGCAGTTCCGGCGACAGGGTAATCGGGGATGTCTTAAAAAAACTACCCGGCGTAGAGGTTGCGGATGATGGTAAAATACGATACAACGGAAAAGCTATTTCCAACTTTTACATCGATGGCGATAACTTATTGGACGATAAATACAACATCGCAACCCGAACGATCCCGAACGACGCTGTTGATAAAATACAGATAATAGAAAATGACCAGCCCGTAAAAATGCTTAGAAAAAACACCTTTAGTGATAATGTGGCGATGAACATTCAAATTAAGGACGACGCAAAGCTGCGCCTCATGGGCCAGGTAAAAGCCGGCGGAGGCTTGCCCGGGAAATATGACGAAGATGTCAATGCCATCCTGCTCCGGAATAAGTTGAAAGCCATTAACTACGTAAAGGCCAATAATACCGGAGACGATCCATCAAATGACCTTATTTCACATAATCTTTCAGATTATCTTAAAAGGCTCGACAATGCCAAACCCTCTCCTTTTCTTTCGGCCGGAAGCGCCGGGACCCCCAACCTTCCCGAAAACAGGTACCTTTTTAACCATGCAGCGCTTTTTAATTTTAACGACCTTATTAAGCCTGCTAAAGATGTCCAGGTTAAAGCAGGCCTGTATTATATGTACGACCGCATTTCTCAGAATTATAACAAGTACTCAGAAATTTATCTCCCTGCAGATACGATACGTTATTCAGAATATCAGGATAACAGCGCAAGGCCCGATCTCTTCCATGCACAGTTTGATCTTACAATCAACAAAGACAAATATTATCTGGCCAATACCCTTTTTGCCGACTACAGCCCTTTGGGTATGAACGCCGGGATGACAACAAATGGCATCCCCCTCAGGCAAAAGCTCAAACAGCAACCTCTCGATCTTTCTAATGAATTTAATGCTGCGAAAACAACTCCTTCCGGGAAAATTTATGGGATATATTCCTATCTTAACGTTACACGGCGGAGAGAAAACCTGCTCATTTCACCTGGAATAAACTCCGGCTTATTTAATGAGAGGATGCCCTATGAGGGCCTCGCCCAGCACATTAAAATGCCCGCTTTTTATACAAATAACTACTTTTCCTATAAATCGCCTTTGGGCAAAATATTACAGTCCTATAAAGCCGGGCTCAGCTGGCAGAGCCAGCAACTAAAGTCGGCCCTGACAGCCCTCCTGACAGATAATAACGAAAGGGGATCTTCTCCGGACAGTTCAGTAAATAACCTGAACTGGGAACGCCTGAAATTATATATTGAACCAGGTTATGAATATCTCACCGATAAGGTAAAAATTTCTGCAAGCCTGCCGCTAAGCTTTTTGAAAATACATTATCTGGACGATCTTTACAGCCTGAACGGGAAAAAGAACGGTATATATTTTAATCCTTCACTTAGTATAAAATACCAGACAGGCGTCGAAAATTATATCACCGCCTCGTACTCATTCATGAATACACCCGGTACATCTGAAGATATTTACCGGGGAAATATTCTGGCCAATTACCGGACATTGTACGCTAACAACTCCCTGCTTCCGGAAAAAGAAAACTATACATTATCACTGGGATATAATTACCGGAAAGCTATTAAAATTTTCTTTTTTAGCTTGCTGACCTCCTATAGCAAGACGAAATATAATACCATTTCCTCCATCATGCTTACAGATGATTTTCAGCGCAGGGTTGCCCTTCCATTTGAGAACACAGCAGAAAACTATATGGCCAGCGGAAGTATCAGCAATTATTCATTCAAACTCAGAACAACATTCAGCTCGGCAATCAGCTACCAGCTAAGTAAATCTTTCCAGCTTCAAAATGACGAACTGTTGCCTTACAGCACAGTAATTGCAGGCATCAAAGGAGCGGTCCAATCAAAAATCAGCAACAGCATTAACTTCAGTTATTCTTCAAACCTGCAGCAGATCAGCAGTTCTTCTCCCGCTGTTACAACCGGCGGCACAAAAATGAACCAGCTAACGCAAAATGCGGGGCTTTTTATAGCACCCGCTCCTCCCCTTGTATTTTCTGTTTCCGGAGAACATCTTTTTACCCGGCAGAAATCCCGGCCAGATTTAAACTACTTATTCACAGATCTCAGCGCTGCTTATAAATTAAATAAAATAAAGGCAGATATTGAGCTCGGAATACGTAACTTAATGAATGTAAAAGATTACAAGGCTGCCTGGCTCTCGGCCAATACCTTTACTTCCAGTTCGTACACTATTCCCGGACGAATGGCATTTCTTAAGGCTACATTTAACTTCTAGTCGCCCGGAGGGAGGTTTCTCCTTATAACGAACACCTTTGTACGGTTTCCGCGAAGGCTATCCTCAGAAACAGAAACATGGCTCCCTGACATAGTTAGTTTCAGAGTCAGTGCCTTATTCGCCTTCACTGTACTGCCGGCAGATGCGGCCTGTTCCTCTGATTCTGAAGGAGAGCTTTTATTGGTTTCAATAAAAATCTCAGAAACTCCGGGTGTATTCTGGCCGGCAATGCCCGGGGCATCCTTACGCTTTATAACACGAATCGACCGGATACCTGAAGGATTTACATTTTGCAGGTTATCCGGGCTTGCTTCCTTTCCATCAAAGAAAAAAGTGAGCGTATCTTTCTGACGTATCTGCTTTAAAGATTCAATAGAAAACCGATTATCCGTTTCAGCATCTGCTGCCTGCGGATTAAGGGTTATACCCTTTTTTCTCTCCGGAGACAGGGCTTTTCTGTTCTTATTATATTGTTTTCGTAACCTGCTTTTTTCAGCCTCCCCGAAGTTTGGTAAAACTGCTTCTTTTTCGTTTTTAACGACCATGCTCTTTGCAATAGCAACCGGCTTTTGAAACACCCCGGCTGCTTCGGCAAACTGTTGTTTGGGTACCGTTACCAGAAGAATGATCAAAATAACGGCAGGAAGAAGGAGGGCATACAGGCCCAGATGCAGCGGAGACGATTCTTTTGTGTTCATCATCAGAATCCTTTTCCTGATAATATTCATGTTAAAGTTATTAACAAGCTCAAGGCCGTTTAAGTGGCTGCCAATTCTTACCAGACTGTACTGATACCCTTTCCTGTCGGTTCCTCTGCGCAAAATTTCCCGGTCGGCTATAAACTCAATATTTTCCTTTACCGCTTTTTTCAGCAGCCACATCCCCGGGTTAAACCAGTAAAAAACAGTAAAAAAACCGGCAAGCAGAACATCCATCGTATGGAGCCCCCTTGTATGAATTTTTTCATGTTCAAGTATCGCTTCTAAGTCTTCCGGCCCATATAGCGCCGGGTTTATATAAATCGCCTTCCAGAAAGAGAAAGGATTAAGATCCCCGCCAATACTTCTGAAGGTATATTTTTCTACCCGTACAGGGTATGAACGTATATGGATACGGAGCAGGGACAATAACTGCACAAACAGCCGTATGCCCATCATGGCTGCACCCGCCCAAAAGATAAAAGATATCGTACTCCAGGAAGTTCCCGCCGCTCCAGTGTGTTCTACCGAAGAGCTTATCTTATGGATATCGGGAATATATTGCTGTATAGGAGCGGTATATTCCTTATGGCCCTCCATTATAGCCGTAAAATCACCCAGCGGATATACCGAAGAAAATACCAGACTAAAAATAAGGAAAATACGGTTAACGGTATAGAACGTTAACTTTCTAAGCCCATAATAATAAATGATATAAAATAAAACCAGGGCCAAATTTACTTTCAGAAGATAGACAAAAAGAAACGGCATCACATCATGATTTTGATTTTTCTATCAAATCTATAACCTCTTTCAGCTCCTGGGGACTGATTTTCTTTTCGTTAGCAAAAAAAGCGACCAGGTCTTTATACGAATTTTTAAAATAATCGCTTACAAAACTACTGACGAAGCGCTTTTTATATTCGCTCTCATTAATTTTTGTGCTGTAACGATAAGCATTTCCCAGTTTTTCGCTTTTCAGGAAACCCTTACGTTCAAGGCTTTTTAATGTGGAAGCCAGGGTGGTATATGGAGGTTTAGGTCCCTCCATGCTATCCATAAAATCTTTTATAAATCCTCTGCCTGTTTTCCAGACAGCTTGCATGGCTTCTTCCTCTGCTGACGATAATTTTTTCATGATATATTCCGTTCGTAAATTTACGAAATAATCGTAACAATACAAGCCGCACTGGCTTTTCAGATTTTTTTTATTTGCAAATTCTTATATATATATTTTTGTTGCCGCAGTTATTATTCCAATAACATCCGCTATTAAAAATTATCCGTGGCGTGTTGAATGCGTTATAAAAGCTAAAAAGCTAATTTATTCTTCAAACCGCTAAAAGTAAAAACACGCTAACAGGATACAAATTACGGTGAAAGACCCGCGCAACTGCGCAATACTTTTACCCAGTTGGTTCTGCACTGTTTTACGTGAAATATTCAACCGCTCTGCAATTTCATCGGTTGAAAAATCTTCGTTATAACGCATCCTGAAAATCACCTGCTGGGAAGGTGTCAGTGTTCCGATCAGCGCTTCATAGGCCTTCATAAACTCTTTACGAAGTATTTCGGCATCGGTCTGGTCCCGGGAAGATTCCAGTTGAAGCAACAACTCTGGGATAGGAGTGTATTTTTGCTCCCGGGCCATCCATTTATATACGTTATTTCTTACCGCCGTGTGTAAGTAAGCCGGAAGGTTATCTATTTGAACCTCGTTTCTCCGGTTCCATAACTGCAGAAAAATATCCTGAGTGATATCTTTGGCGCAATCATAATCTTTCAGACGCTTAAAAGCAGATGAAAATACTTCCTCCCAGTACTTTTCATACAGGGCATCAAATGCTGCTACGCTATTTTCCCTAAGCTTCAGCAACAAGAACTTATCTTCCGGAATATTACAATCACCTGCCACCATTTTATATCTGCTGTATATCAAAAATATGATTTTTTTTGAATAAAGATTCAAAACACGTAAATAATAAATAAGAAACCACGTTTTTTTGAATTGAACAACTCAAAAGACGTGGTTTCCTGTTAATAAATTATTATTTAGCTGTTAAAGATATATTACCATTGATTCATTTAGTCCCGCAAAACAGGATTAAATCAAGTTTCAGGCTCCATATCATCAGAGCGAACATCTGCATCCGGTAATTTGTTACAATTTCCAGGGGAAGACATTTTTCATTTTAATAAATCTGCAAACTTCATGGAAGCAGGATTCATTTTACTTTCCATACAGACCCATCTTCGTTGTTTTCGAGTTCTGAAGACGAACAGATCGTAAATTCGTAAGAATATGAATCGGGTAAAGTAACCGTGAGGGTTTTCCCTGAAACAGAATAAGTACCGCTCGATATAATATCTCCCAGGTGAAGCATATCTGCTTTATTATCCTTTAAAATGGTCAGCTTGCTGCAGGACATACCTGAGGGGTACATAGCTGTTTCGAGGCATTCCTGATAATAGGTCTTACTCTCAGCTCCTGCTAAAGGATCCTCCTTCTTATCACAGGATGAAAAACTGAACAATAAGATAACAGACAATAGAATGAGATACAGAGGTTTCATATACGAATATGAGTTTTCTGTATTACGCATAATTCTTTAAAATCGCTACGTCAATGAGTTAAAATAGCGGTGCTATTAAATATAAGTTTATTCAGATCTCTTTTTTAATACTCCCTTAAGAACATTCCCGTTGCCGTCGATCTTGCCGGTATAGCTCAAACCCAATATTTCTGTAACGAGCGGGTAAATATTAACATTTTCGAAAGTTTTTATATGACAGCCTGTTTTAAAGGCAGGCCCCCAGGCAATAAAGGCAGCGTGCATATCCATTACGATTTCAGGGTCGTAACCATGCTGGCCGGGCTTGACCTTATTCTGACCGGAAAAATACAGGGGCCAGTTGGGCACCAGTAAAATATCTGCAATCCGTCCTGCAGAATCATCTTTAGCTGAATAATGCCAATGAGGGGGCGTATTATTTTTTGTATATACCTTATAACCTTTTGCGTTTCTTTTAAGTTTAGTATAAACATCCTTCACTTCAGCTTTATTTTTGACATAGATGCTCACCATGGTTCCCCCACCCTTAATTATAAACCGGGTAGTATCAGATGGAATAGTTGCAGCAATGGATATGGTATGAGAAGTATCCACCCTGGTCATTCCATGATCGGAAACGAAAATAAAATTTACGGGAAGCCCCGTAGTTTTAACAGCCTCAGTTAATTTCTGCACTGCAGAGTCAACAAAAGAAACAGCCCTCCTGGTTTCTTCAGCATCAGGGCCATAAGCGTGGCCCTCATGATCTACTTCCGGAAGATAAAAGGTAATAAGATGCGGCCTTTGTTCATCCGGCAATCTTAGCCAGTTCAGTACTGTTTGTATTCTGTCGCCAATTGCTATTTTTTCATTGTAGCGGTACCAGTATGTGGGCTTAATCCCCTTAATAGCAGCTTCTGAGCCTACCCAGTACTGACTGGCACTGACCATCTGCTGCTGTTCTGCAAGCGCCCAAAGCGGAGTCCCGCCGTACCAGCTTCCATCTCTGATGGCATTAGAGTCGCTGCTTGAATAGGCTTTTTTTCTGGCCGGATCGTAAAAACTATTATCTACCAGTCCGTGATGAGAAGGGTACAAACCCGTAACCAGGGTATAATGATTAGGGAAAGTAAGAGAGGGAAAAGATGGAAGCATAGACGTTGAATGTGCACCCTGCTGCTCCATGGAAAGAAGGAACTTTGCCTGATACTTTGTATCGTAATCATATCTGAAGCCATCTGCGGAGATTAAGATCACATACGGTTTCTGCTGCTGGACAAAGCTGTTTTTACGGTTTAAGATTACCTGCTGCGAAGTATCGGTTTGAGCCGGAGATGATCGGGAAAAGGATACCAGAAAACAAAATAAGACTAAACCAACTCGCAACGGATGTAACATATTCTGGAATATTTCGGCGTTTGCCTGTGTAAGTTAAGCAAATACAAAGATATAAAAAAGGCCATACTTCCCTGAAATAACCCCATTATGGCTTCTCCTGTACCATGTTTTTTTTTTCAAACAGATCTCTTTTAATCTGAAGATAGCCAACGCCGCCGGTCGCATATATATCCATGCCAACTCCCTAACCAGTGCCTGACCAAACCCTGATCATATGAGGATCATATCGGCATCTCATGGGGATCATGTCGGGATAATATTAGACTTTTATCCGACATTATCCCCATGAGATGCCCATATTATCCTGATAAGATGAGCGCCAGGTATGCGTTTGGTCAGGCATCCGATACCGGCATTACCTGCAATTTCTTAAACCTTGAGCCCTGATTTCTTGTTTTATAGTAAACAGGACAGATGCTGTTCTACGATAATTCAGAACATGATGGTTGAACATTTACATCAAATCAAATGGCAGAGTTAGTACCCGGAGTGATCGGCTCCGTTTCCGGCAAGGTTGGCACGGTGATCGGGGCCAAATGGCGGGATATTTATTATCTGAAAGGCCTGCCCTCATCAAAGAAAAAGCAGCAATCGGGAGATACCGTTAATTGTATCCGCCTTGCTAAAATTTATGATTTTCTCAGTAAGGTATCGCCTATGGTGGAAGAAGGTTTTAAGCATCTGAATACCGGGCGGGCATCGGCGTTTAATCTTGCCATGAAAGCCAATATGCGAGCCTTTAAAGGCGATAGCACCGACCTTGATTTTGCTTCCATTGTGCTCAGTGCGGGAAGCCTGACGGGTGCCATCGCACCGGTGCTCTCATTTGAACCTCCGGATTGCCTGGTTATAAGCTGGGCTGACCTGGGCGACTCGTATAACCAGGCTCCTTCAGACCGGGCAAGTATCCTGTTTTACAACAGTGATAAAGATATGATGGTAACCAGTGCCGGAGAGGTGTGCAGGGGAGATCTTAAGGCCGGGATACTCATTCCCGCGTCGTTCGGGGGCGACCATCTGCACGGGTATATTTATTTCACGAACGCTGCAGGCACAAAGAATTCCCGGAGTATTTATCTGGGGGGCTTTACTGTGCCGGCAGGCAAATGGGACAACGTTAATACTGAAAAATGATATGGCAAGGATAACTAATTTAATGAACATCGCAATTTCAGGGAAGGTAGGCAATCTCGTATTATGCAACGGCCCTGTACGCGGCAGTTATACCAGGGCTTTGCCGAAAAATACAAAAGCCCGCACTGAGAAGCAGTTGTCTATGCAGAATAAGATGAAAATGGCCAACCTGTTTCTGAGTCCGCTCAGGCCGCTGATCGAAGAGGTGTGGCAGAAAGACAGGTATACCTGCAAAACAGCTTACGGATCGGCTTTCAGCCACCTGATAAAATATGGTTTCAGGGGAGGGTATGCTGAAGAAGAGATCGTATACCCAGAGGCAGTGCTTTGCAGGGGATCGTTAACCAAACCGGAGGGTCTGACGACTTTGCGGGAGGGCAGCCACATTGAAATAAGCTGGACAGAGGTACCGAAATCGGGCCCGGAAGCGCTGCCTGAAGACAGGGCTGTGCTGGTGATCTGTAATGAAAGTCAGGGGCTTTCAATCAGTTTCCGGGAGAAGGCCGTAAGGGGCGACGGGCGTATTGCTGTGGATCTTCCGGCCGTTTATGAGGCTGACAGGCTGCATGCTTATTTGTTTTTTGTG
>JAATFW010000020.1 GCA_015654985.1 Sphingobacteriales bacterium
GAGAATGAAGCGCTTGGCCATGCCGTAAGGGCAATGTACCTGTATTCGGCAGTGGCTGATGTTGCCGCTTTAACCGGTGATAAAAATTACCTTGAAGCCATCGACCGTATCTGGAATAATATGGTTGGTAAGAAATTGTATGTTCAGGGAGGAATAGGAGCAATACCCGACGGTGAACAGTTTGGTGCCAATTACCAGCTTCCGAATGAGACTGCCTATAACGAAACCTGCGCTGCCATCGGAAATGTTTTCTGGAACCAGCGGATGTTCCTTTTGCACGGCGACGCTAAATATATCGATATTCTCGAAAAGTCACTGTACAACGGCCTGATCTCCGGGTTGGGATTAGATGGCAAATCATTTTTTTATACGAACGCCATGCAGGTTAAAAATACTTTTAATTATCCAAGGCTGGAAAGAGAACGCTCCGGATGGTTCGAATGTTCATGCTGCCCCACCAACCTGGTTCGTTTAATTCCGTCTATCCCCGGCTACGTATATGCACAGAACGCAGATGGGGTGTATGTAAATCTTTTTATCAGCGGAACAACCAACCTGCTGGTTAAGAATCAACCGGTACAGCTTATTCAGCAAAATAATTATCCCTGGGATGGCGGATTGATCTTTACCGTTAATCCGGTTAAAACTACAGCTTTTAAAATGAGGGTTCGGATTCCGGGCTGGGCACAAAGTAAAGCCGTACCATCTGACCTGTATTCATTTCAAGACAGCACTGCTTCTGTATTATCGGTTAAGGTGAACGGAAAGCCTGTAAATTACACCATGGAAAAAGGATATGCTGTGATAGACCGGAGCTGGAAAAGTAATGACAGGATCGAAATCGATCTTCCGATGGAGGTTAAAAGGATTATTGCCAATCAGAACGTCACGGATGACCAGGGAAAAGTGGCTTTGCAAAGAGGCCCTCTTATTTATTGCGCAGAATGGAAAGATAATGATGAAAAAACCAGCAATTTCATTCTTCCGGGCGGAACTGTTCTTAAGCCTCAATTTGAAAAAGGCCTGCTGAACGGTATAACCATACTGAGAGGAGAAACCCTGAAAGTAATTGTAAATGATGCCGGTAAAAATATAAATACGGAAAAAGAAGAATTTACAGCAATTCCTTACTATGCCTGGGCAAACAGGGGTCAGGGTGAAATGACCGTGTGGTTTCCTGAAAAGGTTAAAGAAGTAGAGCTGCTAACCAGGTAAAGAACATAATTAAACAACATTCTGATGAAAAGAGACATTCAGATACTGAGTATATTTTCGTTTTATTTGGCATTTGCATTTAACGGAGTAAAAGCACAGGACAGGAAAGTTTTCACAGTGAAGGCTGGTCAGGTAAAAGCTTCCATACAACCCACAATGTGGGGCATTTTCTTTGAAGATATAAATCTCGGAGCCGATGGAGGCCTTTATGCTGAGCTTGTAAAGAACCGTTCCTTTGAATTCGATGTGCCGATGACGGGCTGGAAGGAGGAAAAAAAGGGGGATGCTGCAGGCGGTTATCTGATCAACAATAACGGTTCTGCGGGTGCTGCTAACAGGAGGTATATCAGGCTTGAATCAAAATCAGAAGAAGGGTATGGCCTTTCGAACGAAGGGTTCAGGGGCATGGGGATAAAAAAAGATATGGGGTATGACCTTTCCGTTTGGGCACGTCAGACTGACGACAGTAAAGTGTCTTTAACTGCGGAACTGCTTGGCCCTGCGGGCGAAAAGTTAGGCTCGGCAAATCTTATCCCTTCAGGAACAGAATGGAAAAAGTATTCCGTTAGTTTTAACGCTTCGGCAACTGAACCTAAAGCCCACCTCTGTATTTGGCTAAACGGGAAGGGATCCATTGACCTCGATATGGTTTCCCTGTTCCCCAAAGACACCTGGAAAAAACGCCCGGGAGGCTTGAGGTCCGATATGGTTCAGTTGCTGGCCGATATGAAACCCGGCTTTTTACGTTTCCCCGGGGGATGCATCGTTGAAGGCCGCAATCTGGACGAGCGCTTTCAATGGAAAAATACCATTGGTAAGGTCGAAGACCGCAAGCTGATCATTAACCGCTGGAACGTAGAATTTAAACACCGGCTTACGCCTGATTATTTCCAGACGTTTGGCCTCGGTTTTTTTGAATATTTTCAACTATGCGAAGATATTGGTGCGCAGCCATTGCCGATCTTAAATTGCGGTATGGCCTGCCAGTTTAATACTGCTGAAGTTGTCGCCCTTGATCAATTGGAGCCATACGTCCGCGATGCACTTGACCTTATTGAGTTTGCTAATGGCTCCATTGATTCCCCATGGGGTAAAAAACGTGCTGAGATGGGGCATCCTGCTCCCTTTAATATGAAGATGCTTGGAGTGGGAAACGAGAACTGGGGGCCTCAGTATATCGAACGCCTGAAGGTTTTCACCAAAGCAATCAAAGAAAAATATCCTGGAATAAAGATTGTAAACAGCTCGGGCACCGACCCGAACGGCGAAAGATTTGATTACCTTGACAGCAATCTGAGGGCCATGAATGCCGATATTATTGATGAGCATTATTACCGGGCTCCCCAGTGGTTTCTTGATAATGCAAAAAGGTATGACAGCTATGACCGTAAAGGGCCAAAGATCTTTGCCGGCGAATATGCAGCGCAAAGCGTACGGATTGCCAGTCCCGATAACAGGAATAACTGGCAATGCGCCCTTTCTGAAGCGGCATTCATGACCGGCCTGGAACGCAATGCCGATGTGGTAGTAATGGCATCGTATGCCCCTCTCTTTGCTCATGCTGAAGGTTGGCAGTGGACTCCTGACCTGATTTGGGTAGACAATCTTCGTTCTTATGGAACCGCTAATTACCAGGTACAGAAATTATTCTCAGTAAATAAAGGAACCGATGTTATACCGCTGCTTCTTAATAATGAGCCGGTAACCGGGCAAGGCGGATATTATGCTTCCGCCTGTATCGACAGGAAAACCAATGAGCTGATCCTTAAAATAGTGAATACCACTAACAAAGCACAGAACAGCGATTTTGTAATTCAGGGCGCTAAGACTTTAAAAGGAAAAGGCATTCTTACCGAACTAAGCAGCATGAAATTAGATCAGGTCAATTCCTTTGAAGATCCAAACGCAATCAGCCCCGTGCAGAAAGAAGTTTCGCTAAAGAAGAACACTGTAAGCCTGGCTATGAAGCCCTATTCTGTGAATGTGCTAAAAATTGCGATGTAAAAGACAATTCATAACCCATAATCCATAACTAAATAAACGTGTTCCATCTCCGGCTGTTCAGTATCATTCTCCCCCTGTTTCTGTTGCATGGCACTTTGCTCAATGCACAGGAACTTCAAACCGGTATTTCTGTTCATGATCCGGTAATGATCAGACAGGGCGGTACATGGTATCTATTCTGTACGGGATTTGGAATTTCAGCGTGGTCGTCGCAGGATATGCAGCATTGGAAACGCGAAAAGCCGGTATTTGCTACGGCTCCCCAATGGGCGGCGGAGGCAGTACCCGGTTTCAGAAATCATATCTGGGCACCCGATATCAGCTATTATAATGGAACCTATTATTTGTATTATTCCGTGTCGGCATTTGGTAAAAATACTTCATGTATAGGCCTGGTCACAAACAGCACACTAAGCCCGGACGATAAAAACTTTAAATGGGTAGATCACGGAAAGATCATTCAGTCTATACCCGGTAAAACAAATTGGAATGCAATAGATCCGAATCTGATTACCGACAGAAAAGGAACGCCCTATCTTGCCTTTGGCTCCTTTTGGGATGGCCTGAAGCTGGTTAAGTTAAAAACAGACAGAATAGGCTTGGCCGAAAGTACAGATAACCTGCCCACCATTGCCAGCCGCAAAAAAGATCCTTCAGTTAAAGAAAATCTCCCGCCGGTTGATAACAATCCTCCGGATGCCGGAGGTAATGCCATTGAAGCGCCTTTTATATTCAGAAAAAACGGTTGGTATTATCTCTTTGCTTCTGTCGATTACTGCTGTAAGGGGCCGCAGAGCACCTATAAAATGATTATTGGCCGTGCTAAAGATGTTAAAGGCCCTTACCTTGATAAAGAAAAGGTACCAATGGCGCGGGGAGGAGGCTCGTTATTATTACAGGGCGATAGTGCATGGTATGGGGTAGGGCACAACGCAGTGTGTACTTTTGATGATACCGATTACCTTGTATTCCATGGATATGATGCTTTGGATGGCGGAAAACCAAAGCTGAGAATAGAAAAACTGAAGTGGGATAAGGACGGGTGGCCGGCGGCAGATGTATCGCCTAATCAATAGCCCCGCTCTTATTAATTCCTGCTATTCTAAATTGGCAATTACAGCACTGTAAATTTCTGTGTAAGAGCTTGAAATATATTAAATACTCTTTAACTTTAAGTCGGCTACTAACCCGGCTGCCGGCGCATGAGAAAATTATCTTTACTCCTTTTTTTATTCTGTTTTTCTTTACATGTGAATGCGGCAAACACACCCCCGTTGCAATACCTGGGTATTGAAAATGGCCTTTCCAACAATGCTGTAACCTGTATTTTTCAGGACAGTCATGGTTTTATGTGGTTTGGTACTTTCGACGGATTAAACCGCTACGACGGCTATAGCTTTAAAGTATTCCGGAATCGTTTGAGCGACACATCCTCTTTGATCCATAATTGGGTTACTGCTATAAATGAAGATAGGGCTGGTAATATATGGATTGGAACTAAACAGGGCACTGTAATATACAGCAATACCAGCTTAGCTTTTTCTCCCCTGTATTTTACTGCCTACCGGGGAAAATCGAAACAGAAGATGCTTAATGCAACGAATAGTTTTGAAACAGATATAATGGGGAATATATTTATCGGGACTGCCGGTAAAGGTCTTTTATTAAATTATCAGAACAATCATATTGCTGTCCAGATTCCGTATATGAGCAGGCATGGCCTTGTAACAGATTATCACGTGCAGGCTATAAAGAAGGATGCTTTTAAAAAACTATGGCTCTTTATACAGGGAGAAGGCATTGCTTATTATGATTATAAATCACGTACAGTAAAATTAGTAGATGATAGGATCAGAACAGGCAAATGCCTTCAGCCTGATCTTGCCGGGAATATTTGGGTGGGAAGTGAATCCGGACTTTATCGGTATAATGTTGCCCAAAAGAAAACTACCATCTTTACAGAGGCAGCAGGCTCTGTTTCGGGCAACACTATAGTAAACATGTGCCTGGACAAGTCAGGTGAGTTGTGGATTGCTACCGATGGAGGCGGTGTGGATATTCTGAAAATAGCTTCCGGAGAATTCAGGTATTTGCAGCCAGGCCCCGGTAAAGGGTCTCTTACCAGTTCGGCTGTGTATGCCGTTTATCAGGATAAAGATTCAAGAATGTGGATCGGTACTCTGAGGGGAGGTATAAATATCCTTGATCATAATAAAAACTGGTTTACCACCCTCTCTCATGATCCCTTGAGCAGAAACAGCATAGTCAGTAATTTTATAATATCCTTTTGTGAAGATAAGTCAGGAAATATCTGGATCGGTACTGATGGGGAAGGATTAAGCTACTGGAACAGAAAGGCAAATTCTTTCAGTAATTATGTCCATAATTTAAATTACTATGCCGGATCGCTCAGCAATAATAATGTAGTCCGTATTATTAAAGATTATCAGGACCAGATCTGGATAGCTACCTATGGGGGCGGAATTAACAAGATCAACAGTAAAAACAATTCTTTTATTCAGTACACGTGTTATAATTCGGCATTTGGATATGAAGACCGGAATGTTTGGAGCTTGTATGAAGACAGCAGGAAAGACCTGTGGGCTGGCACCCTTACAGAGGGAGGGTTATACCGGCTTAACCGCCGTTCTGATAAATTCGAGCTTTTTGATAAGGACCTTAAGAATGTGCTTACTTTATCCGAAGATAAAAATGGAGACCTATGGGCAGGAACCTTTACTCAATTGATCCGGATTGATCTGAAGAATAAAAAGCATAAGATATACAATATCGGCTTTGCTGTGAGAGCTATTTTGGAGGATGAGAAAAAAAATTTCTGGATCGGGACTGAAGGAGGGGGGCTTTTAAACTTTAACAGGCAAACAGGAACTTCCATCCGTTTTGCCGAAACCGAAGGATTGCCGGGAAATGCAGTGCTGAACCTTCTTGAAGATAAACAGGGGGACCTCTGGATCAGTACTTTTAACGGGCTTTCCAAATTTAATATTCAAAGTAAGAAATTTAAAAACTTTTATGAGTCCGACGGTCTGCAAAGCAACCAGTTTAATTATAATGCAGCCCTTGCATTGAGTACGGGCGAATTTTTGTTTGGCGGAATCAAAGGATTTAATATTTTTTATCCGAAGAAAATAAAGCCGAACATAAATTCATCCGATGTGCTGCTTACCGGGCTTCGCATTAATAATATTCCGTTCGAAAAAGACCGTGCATTAACCCGGGAGCAAGATGTCTATACAATAAAGAAAATAACCCTGCCTTATGATAAGGCAGTTTTGTCGGTAGATTTTGTAACTCCTGAATATTCGGCGCCGGATAAAGTAAGATATGCATATTATCTTGAAGGCTGGGATAAAGACTGGAATTATTCAGGAACTATCAGAACGGCTAATTACTCCCGGCTTCAGGAAGGTTATTATAAGTTAAGGATTAAATCTACAAATACAGAAGGCATATGGAGCAACAGTGAAAGAGTGGTTTCTATTACAATCCTTCCGCCCTGGTGGCGCTCATGGTGGGCATACCTGCTGTATAGCATAATGGCTGCCGGAAGCGTTTATGCCTATATCCTGTATCAGAAAAGACAGGCACATTTAAAATATGAGATTAAGCTTGCGAATTTAAAAGTAGAACAGGAAAAAGAGCTGAACGAGAAAAAGTTAACATTTTTTACTCATATAGCACATGAATTTCGCACACCGTTAACATTGATTATCAACCCGGTAAAAGAAATATTATATAGTAAGGGCAAGATGATCGATAACGGTGAACTTTCTATTGTTTACCGTAATTCAAGGCGTTTATTAAGTTTGGTTGATCAGTTGCTTCTCTTTCGTAAAGCCGATAGCAACGAAGACAATCTTAAAATTGTGAAGCTTAACTTTGTCGATCTATGCAAAGAGGTTTTTCTCTGTTTCAGGCAGCAGGCAGGCGCAAAAAATATCCGGTATGAGTTTAATTGCGAAGATGATGCCCTTGAACTATATGCCGACCGCGAAAAGATTGAAATCATATTGTTCAATCTTATTACTAATGCTTTGAAGTTCACCCCGGAGGGCGGAAAAGTGTCGGTTTCTATAAGTAATAAAACAGAGCATCTGATGATTTCTGTTAGCGATACAGGATGCGGTATTCCTGAGGAAACCGGAAATGCCCTGTTTAACCGCTTTTACCGTGTAAGGGAAAATAACCAGAAAAGCGGATTTGGCATCGGATTATATCTGGCGAAGAAATTCGCGGAAGCCCACCATGGAACAATTACATATACCAGTCAAAAAGGACAGGGAACAGACTTTCTGCTTACCCTGCTGACCGGAAAAGATCATTTCCGGTCGTCTTATATTTTTGAAGATGTTGCAGAAACCTCTGTTTTTCTGGAAGAACTGATAGAGGACAATAGCCAGGATGAAATAAAAGAGAACTCTGTCAATAACAATCAGCAGACCCTGGATAATCTGGTGTCGGATCAGCCCGTAATGGTTGTTGTGGACGATAACATACAAATCAGGCAATATATCAGGCAAATTTTCAATGAAGGCTACATCGTTTATGATGCCGAAAATGGCGAGGATGGATTTCTTCTGATCAAAAAATATCAGCCGGATATTGTAATTTCGGATGTGGTGATGACAGGCATCACAGGAATAGAGTTATGCAGCCGTATTAAAGAGGATCCTTCTTTAAATCACATTCCTTTTATATTGTTAACGGCAAGTTCGTCGGCTGAGATTAAATTAAAAGGGATTGAAGGTGGAGCAGATGATTATATAACCAAACCCTTTGAAAAGGATCTTCTGGTCGCAAGAGTGGCCGGAATACTTAAAAGCCGCAGTAATCTTCAGAAATATTTTTATAATGAGGTAACACTTCGGACAAATGATTATCAGATATCCTCGGAGTACAGCGATTTCCTGAACAAGTGTATTAAGATTATCGAGCGGCATCTGGACGACCCCGACTTTAATATTAAGATATTTGCCGCTGAAATTGGCATGAGTCATTCAAATCTATATAAAAAGGTAAAGTCCATATCCGGCAGGTCGGTCAACGAGTTTATGAGGTTTATCAGATTGCGTAAAGCTGCCGAAATCCTTATTAATTCTGATTGCAATGTAAACGAAGCTGCTTTCAGCGCAGGATTCAATGATATAAAATATTTCAGGGAGCAATTTTTTAAGCTTTTTGAAATGAAACCTTCGCAATATATTAAGAAATACAGAAAAACACTTAATAGAAATTTTAAGGTGAATGACCGGTTGGTCAGGTGATCATTGTTTATCCAGACAAATTTAGTTGGATGTGGACTGATTTTATCAGAATATCCCCCTCTTTTTATTAGTTCTACCCCCGTTCAGATACTTTGCTGTTCTTATTATTGCTGTTATAAAAGTAATTGCTAATCAATAAGCCAATGGTAAGAAAGATGATTCCTGTTTATGCCCTGATGTCTCTTGTTTTTGTATGGTGAACTTGCCCGGATAGCGATAACTTTTACAAATAAATAATTAAAAATTCAACTATTAACCAATTCGTGTGGTGGAAAAAGGAAATGTATGACATTCGGGACTGGGACGGAAAAGTTTCAGGCAATCTAAAAAGTGTCTGTTAGACAGTTTACATTAATTATTAACCAATTCTTTAAATGAAATTATGAAAGAAAGTTTACAAAAAAAATCGGAGAAAATCAGATCCTATCTGGCTTTTCTCAGCATGCGGCTTCTTTATCAAAGCACAATGGTACAGCAGGTGAATGTGCAGAAATTTATAAGAGATAGCGGAGAGGAAGTTCTGGACACCTTCCTCTAGTGCTGGCTCCAGTCCTTTAATGGTTCATGATCGTAGTCTTTACGTAAAATTCGGCAGAATCGATCTGCAAGGTGTTACAATAATATTATCCCCTGGAAATTTCCTCCCATTTCAATATTGGAGGCTACCCGGCACTGGGAGTAATTATACGTAACCAATAAATACATCATGAAGGAAATAGTAGGCATCAAGCCGGTTATTAATCAATAAATATTTAAAACAGCTTAAATTATGAAGAAAGCTATTTTCAAAGAAAAGAATGAGCCCAAAGGCATTTTTTTACCGACGAGTTTCATGATAATCAGAACAGGGGTATTCCAGGTAGCAGCCATTATGATTATGTTTGCTTTTGTCTTCGGATGCAAAAGAGATGAAAAGACCTCAGTTATCGCTTATAATCCTGATAAGCCAATCGAAGTAACATCCTTTATGCCTGATTCGGGCGGGATAAGAACAAAGTTTATAATTAAAGGATCAAATTTTGGTACCGATAAATCCAAGATCAGTGTCTATTTTAAAGATAATGAACAGGACCGAAAAGCAGAAATAATTGGAGTGGATAACGAGACTATCTATTGCCTTGTACCTAAGCAAAGTGGCGGAGACAATACAGTGAAAGTTAAAATTGAAAATGATTCGACAGGTATAAAGAGAACATTTCGGTATATCGTTGCCCAAAGTGTATCGAATATAGCAGGAGTAACAGGTGTTGCCGGATCTATAGACGGGACTTTGTCAGATGGCAGGGTGCAGAGAACTTTTGGAGTTGCAGCCCTTGGAAATGATGAGTTGATCACTTTTGAAACACTATCAAAGAATGTCAGGTATATTTCTATCAGTGATAACAAGATCTCAACTATTCAAACTGGTTTTGATGGAACTCAACCCGCTTTAAATGCCGCACGCACCAAAATGTATTGCATTGGCGCCGCATCTCCTCATAAAGTTTATGCTTACGACAAAAACAGTTTATGGGCGCCAACTATTATTGCGGCCCAGATCTCAGGATCTACTACTCCTATTTTTGCTGCTGCTCTGGACGATACTGAAAAATGGATTTATTTCAGGGATAAGGCAGCTGTGTTTGGCCGGTTAGAAATTGCAGATCCTACGAACGTACAGATTCTGAATAATGCCTGCGGTAATGTTGGCTCTACCGATTACTGTTATATGGCATATAGTAAGGTAGAAGACTGTTTCTATTTTACAGTGCAAAGTACCAATGGCCTCTATAGGGTGAGTAAAGACGGAAAAACAGTGGAAGAATATGCAGGCTTTAACGGATTAGGGAAAGCAGACGGTCCCCGCAGAGAAGCATCCTTTACTTCCCCCGCTGGAATCTGTATAGATAGCGATGGAAATCTATACGTCTCTGATTCAAATTCGTGTCTTATAAGGAAAATTAACAGGAGATCCGGTTATGTAACAACTATTGCAGGCATGGCCGGCGTATTTGGAGGAGCTAATGGAGAGCCCTTAAAATCAAGCTTCAATTATCCTTACTGTATTTCTGCAGACGATAATGATAATTTCTTCATAGGGGAAAGCTGGGGATGCACCATCCGCAAATTAGCCATTGAATAGATCTCATTGTAGTGATATTATTTATATAAGAATAAATATAGTGAAAATATGAAAAAAATAGTATTTCTGTTTTTAATAACCGCTTGCTTTACCTCTTTGTCCTTGTATGGACAGAATGATACCAAGCTGACTATATCCGGAACTGTAATGGATGAAGCTGGGTTAGAGCTCCCCGGCGTATCGGTTTTTGTAAAAGGCAGTCCTTCTATCGGATCGTCTTCTGATGCGGAAGGACGCTTTCGTTTGCAGAATATAACAAAAGGTGCGACTGTTGTTTTTAGATTTGTGGGATTTACAGATTATGAACTGATCGTTGACGGACCAAAAGAACGACTCAAAATAGCGCTTAAAGAAAAGATATCCGATCTTCAGGAAGTTGTAGTAGTGGGCCGTGGCACCCAGCGTAAAATAACAACCACCGGTGCGGTAACAAGTGTTAACGTAAAAGATTTGCAGGTGCCAGCCACTTCACTAAGTAATATGCTGGGAGGACGTGTGCCGGGGATTATCTCCGTAACACGTAGCGGCGAGCCCGGCAATGATTTTTCTGAATTTTGGGTTCGCGGGATCAGTACTTTCGGGGCAAGTTCCTCTGCGTTGATTTTAATTGATGGGGTAGAAGGTGATATGAATAATGTGGATCCTTCGGACATAGAAAGTTTCTCTGTTTTGAAGGATGCTTCAGCAACGGCAGTGTATGGTGTCCGTGGTGCAAACGGCGTGGTTATCATAACTACTAAACGGGGTAAGGCTGGAAACTTACAGGTCAATTTTAAGGCGAATAGTACACTCACCAAATCAGCCCGTATGCCTGATTATGTTGGCTCCGGTGATTATGCCTTATTAGCCAATGAAGCAAGAGTAGTACGGGGACTTAGTCCAGTGTATTCAGCTGCCGAACTGGAATTGTTTAAAACGGGCCTGGATCCTGACCTGTATCCAAATACAAACTGGAGAGACGTCATTTTAAAAGATTATTCGCGTTATAGCCAATATAATTTAAATATAACCGGAGGCGGTACCAATGCCAGGTATTTCATGAGCGTTGGTTATCTAAATAAAGAGGGGATATTTAAACAGGATAATACAGTTCATAAATATGATGTAAACACAAATTATCATAAATATAATTTCCGGGCGAATGTGGATGTTGATTTAACGAAAACAACCAAGCTTGCTTTAAATCTGGATGATGCACTGACCCAACAGAGTTCTCCTGCATATACTACAACTAATAAGTCTCTGTGGACGACACAGGCAACAATAACACCGGTAAGTATCCCAATAAGATACTCAAACGGACAATTGGCTGCTTATGGTAGCAACGGTACCAATTTATCTCCTTATACATTGTTGAATTATACGGGGTTTGCGAAGACTAACGGCAATACTGTCAACGTAAAAGTAAGCCTGGATCAGGACCTCGCATTTATTACCCCAGGACTTACAGGAAGGGGATTGTTTTCGTGGACTTATAACGGTTCGAATACAACTACCCATGGTAAAATGGGGGCAGAATCATTTCATGCCAGGGGAAGGGCAAATGATGGCAGTTTGATTACCACCAGAACGGTCGCAAGTTCGGATGCAACCTATAATCAATCTACGGGTATAGACCGGCAAACCTATATGGAAGCCCAGGTAAACTATAACCGGGTATTTAACAGAGACCACACTATTACGGGGCTTATTAATGCTTATCGTCAGGAAGATGGAACTTCCGACATTAACGCGTACGAAAGTGGCTATATGAGTATTATTCCACTCAGATTTCAGGCCATATCGGGTAGGGCGACTTATTCATATAAAGATACCTATTTGTTAGAAGCTAATGTGGGATATTCAGGATCGGAGAACTTTAAGCCGGGAGAACAATATGGATTATTCCCTGCTCTTTCTGCGGGGTGGGTTCCAACTCAATATGATTGGACCAGAGACAATATTCCTTTTGTTAGTTATTTCAAGATCAGGGCATCGTGGGGAAAAGTTGGGAATGCGCAGATTAAAAATGACGCGGATAAACTGGTCAGATTTCCCTACCAGACGATATTGGAAACCGGGAGCAATGATTGGGGATCAACTATATCCGAAACCAAGGTTGGATCAGCGGGTCTAAAATGGCAGACATCAACCAAGTACGATGTGGGATTAGATATGAAGGTATTCAGGGATATCTTTGAGCTTACCCTTGATGGCTTTCTTACCGATGCTAAAGATATCTATCAACAGAGGGTGACTATTCCGAACGAAGTTGGTGCTGCTCAAAGTCCATATCTGAATGTCGGCTCCATGAGAAGCTGGGGAACCGATGGTAACCTGACCTATTCACAATCGATCACCAAGGACTGGAATCTGACTCTGAGAAGTAATTTTACGTTCTCCAGGAACAAGGTAACGCATTGGGAACAGACAGGAATTAGTTATCCTTACCAGTCTTATACAGATGTTCCTTACGGTGTTCAAAGAGGACTGATCGCATTAGGCCTGTTTAAAGACGAGGCGGATATAGCAGCCAGCCCAACTCAAACATTCATGTCTAACTATCTTCCTGGTGATATTAAATATAAAGATGTAAACGGGGATGGCATAATAAATACGGATGATATCGTTCCTTTGAACTATTCCAATGTCCCCCGCATCGTATACGGATTTGCTGCCGCAATCACATGGAAAAAATGGACGGCCAACGTGTTTTTTACCGGACAAGACCAGGTTAACTATTTTCTTGGCGGATCGGGCTATTATCCTTTTGTTGCAGAGGACTCAGGAAATGTACTTCAAATTGTTGCAGACCAAAATAATCGCTGGATTCCTGCCTCTTATTCAGGAAACGCTGCTACAGAAAATCCCGATGCACGTTTTCCCCGTTTGACCTATGGCGCAAACAGCAATAATAACAGGGCTTCTACTTTCTGGATGGCCGATGCCTCCTTTCTACGCCTAAAGAATGCGGAAATTTCATACCGTTGGGAATCTCCACGGTTGAAGAGGCTGGGTATAGCAGCTGCGAATTTCAGCATAGTAGGAGACAATCTCGCTGTTTGGGATAAAGTAAAATTATGGGATCCGGAACAAGCTTCTGATAATGGAGGGGTCTATCCTCTTCAAAGGACATATACGGTGCAGATGTACCTGACATTTTAATTAACTTAACAAAGATTTATATGAAAAAGATATATAAACTGAAGCTGTTGCCGGCGATGATCGTGTTAGCCTGCACTATAGGTGTAAGCTTGAATTCCTGCAAAGACGACTATCTTAATGTAGACGAATACATCTATGATATGACCAATCTTGACAGTGTATTTAGAGACCAGGAAAGGCTTCTTCAGTATATAAATGGGATTGCCACTTATCTTCCTAATGAAGATCGACTATGGACCAGTGCCTGGGCCCCGTTTCAGGGCGCTTCAGATGAAAACTTCTCTTCCTGGAACGATGACCGGCATGCAGCGATAAAATTCCTGTTAGGCGAGATCACTCCTTATTCCGCAAATACATATTATAATAACTATTCAACATGGTACCAGGGGATTCGCAAAGCAAATATCGTGATTACAAGAATAGATGAGTGTAAGGATCTGTCAATAACTACTAAACGTGAATATTTGGGTGAGATGTATTTCTTTAAGGGATATTTTATGTATTTGTTGATTCAGCAATATGGTCCCGCGGTGATCCCTCCGGATGAAGTCCAGGATCTAACAGATGATGGGGAGACGCTTTCCCTGGAAAGGAGCAGCTACGACGACTGTGTAGCCTATATTGTTAAGAATATGGAACTTGCAAACAGCTATCTCCCCAGCACAAAAGAAGCGCTTTCCGATATATACCGTCCCACGTCGGGTGCAGCCCTTGCCGTAATGTCACGTGTATTGCTGGTTGCTGCAAGTCCCATGTATAATGGAAATCAATCGTATGCTAATTGGAAAAGGTCAGATGGAACGAATTTTATTTCTCAGACAAATGATAACAGTAAATGGGGAAGGGCAGCCGCTGCTGCAAAGAGGGTCATGGAAACAGGTATGTATGAGCTGTTCACCTATCCGAAGAGCAGCGACACAGAACCTCTGGCAGCCAATGTACCCGCAGCTAATTATCCGAACGGGGCGGGCGCAATAGATCCGTACCGCTCCTACAAATATTCTTTTATAGGGGAAGTTCCTGCTACAAGTAATCCGGAGGTGATCTGGTGCACCAGAGTAAACCCGGCAGGTGGTGATTCTCCTTTGTGGCTGTCCTCTCCATCTCTCCTTGCCGGGGGTAATGGATTAAACCTGACGCAGGATCTGGTTGATTCCTATAAAATGAAAGACGGATACGATATAAACAATTCGAGCACTACTTATCCTTATCCCGGCAGTACTCAGGCCTATCAGCCTATAGGTACGGCCAAAACCTATTCAGATGTACAATTAGTTTCAAATACAGCTAAGATGTATGCAAACAGGGAAGCCCGTTTTTATGCTACAATCGGATTTTGCCACTCTTACTGGAAGGGAACCTCTTATACAGGATCCGGAGCCTTTAAAAATATAGAGGTTACTTATTATTCTAATGGCAATGCTGCCCCCACTATTAATTATCCAAATGATTATAATCATACGGGGTATACCTGCATCAAGTATAATCACCATGCGGATAATATGCAGCAAACCGGCGCTATCCTACCAAAAACATTTCCGATATTCCGCTATGCGGAGATTCTGTTAAATTATGCAGAGGCATTGAATGAAATGGATGCCTCTTATGCTGATTCAGTTACAGGGATTACAGTAAACAGAAATATAGAAGAAATAAAAAGTGCTTTTAACAGAATCAGATTTAGGGCCGGACTGCCCGGATTATCTGATGATGAACTGGCCAGTAAGGAGTCTATCAGAAATGCCATTAAGCAGGAACGAAAGGTAGAATTCGCATGTGAAGGACGTCGTTATCATGATTTGAGGCGTTGGTTAGATGCTCCGGATGCATATAATGCACCTGTAACAGGGATGGATGTAACGGCCTCCAGTACTCAGAGGGAAAAGTTTTACACCCGTACCACGATTGTCAGTGACCTTACACTCAGAAAATGGGCTTTTAAAATGTACTTCTGGCCTATTCCCAAAAATTCTCTCGATAAAAATGCTAAGCTGGTACAGAATCCCAGCTGGTAAAATCATGAACAATTTCAAATTAATATCAGTTAATTATGAATCAGATGAAATTTTTAATATACCCGTCTATTCTCCTTTTAGCCACATTGAGCGGATGTGAATATAATAACCCGCTTGATGAGGAGCAATACACCAAACAGGTTTATATAGTAGGAGCAAACCAATCGAATAATGAAGGCTTGCTGGTTGTAGAACTGCCTTATATGAAGTCGGAAACAGAAGAAGTGGAAACGGATATATCAGTTGGAACCGGTGGCAGCCAGAATATTGATAAAGATATAAGCGTAACGCTAAGTGATGCCGGAAATGAGGCCATCAGCAATTATAATTATCTTTATCTCTATAAAGCCGATGACATACGGTATCAGAGTCTGAATTCTTTATTCTTTAGAATCCCCGATAATACTGTCAAAATTAAATCAGGAGAGATTTATGGTAAGATGCCTGTTTATATTAAAACGGCTGGTTTGAAATGTGATTCTCTATATGCAATGACATTTAAGATTGCTTCTGTTTCGGATCCGGATTATGTTACGATCAGGAAAACAGACACTGTGTTAATGTTCTCATTTTCTCTTGTGAATAATTATTCAGGCTCTTATAAGGAAGTGGGGACATATTGTAAAGTCCCGTCTGTCAAATCTGAAGACACTGTTAGTTTATCTTCACCGAGGATATTAAAAGCCGTAAATTACAACACAGTGCGCCTTATTCATTTGGCTAATACGGAGAACACCGCTAATGTAGCAGCGTTTGGTGTGACTGTGAAAATAGAAGATAATAATACCCTGACCGTTACTCCATGGGGAAGCCTGGCGCTTACCGCCGGCGGAGGCACGTATGATCCCGTTGCCGGGGTATTTAATCTTTGGTATAATTATACTTCCGGGGGAGTAAACTATAAATTTTCAGGGCAATTCATCAAAAGTAGTACTTAGCTATATCCTTATAATTATTTAAAAGAAAGAAGGTGACATGAAATTTTTCAATGGATACCTTCTTTCCTTTTTTTATCCCTGTGTTGCTTTCTTTTATATTGTTATAAGCTTTCTGTATTGAGTTAAATTTACTTTGCGGATACAGCCAAGTACCGTTAATTGACGACGTTAGTTATCTGGTCGGCATTAAAGGCGTCGGTCACTAACTTAATCTTGCTTTTTGAAGATAAATGCGGCACTTCTATCTCAACCAGTTTTGACTCGCCGGGCAAAAGCGAGAAAAAATTATCAGAATAATAAGTTGGCGCATAATTATTCCCTTTACCGTCCTGCAATTTTAACTGGGTAAAAAACGAGAGTCCTTTTGATGGATTACTGACCGTTACCAGCAAAAATTGCCGGCCGGCTAATAAACGTTTTTGAACCTTTACGTTCAAGTTAATACGAGGAAGCTTACTGATATCCTGAAAACCTGATACAGCGGGTCCAGTCAAGGTCCAGGCGCCCTGGTAGGCATCTTTTGAACGCCAGTAAAAAGCCTCATTAACTAATCTGCTTTTGTTATCGAACAATTTCAATTTAATAAAATGAACTTGCGTTATGTTTTCGGGAAATTCTATTTTCATTGCGTCTTTAACCATACCGTCAGCGGGTATATCGACATTTACTGTTTTAGTCCATACTTTTTTAGCGTCAAAGTCGTAGACAGCTGCTTCAATGCGATAATCCGTATAAGCCTTACGGAAATCATTATAAACCGATACAGTGTTTTTCAAATAATCAAATTGTGGGTGTAACGGTGCGAGCGCGTTTTGTGAATAATACAACGCCGCGGTTGGTTCCAGGTACCAATCGTACATGCGCGACGCAGTTTGCGGTAGCGGACTGTTATGATACCAAAATAAGAATCCCGATGCCCAGCGGTCACCGTAGCCAAACTTGTTATAATTCCATACTTCCCATATCGCCCTGTAATTGAGCGCACCTGCAAACTGCGCTTTTTGGGTGAATTCGTCTATGCCAGACGATTTTCCAAATTCATCCACCGCCTGGCGAAATTTAGTTGTCACCTGATGAAAGCCATTGCCATCCAGGTAATCCCAAACGTCATCGTTGATAGGCCAGATATCATTAGCCGGCATCATTTTTTTAAGTGATTCGACGATGGGCAAACATAGCGTTCCATATTCGGGATTAAAGCCATCAACCCTGCTGCCGCGTTTTGATGCGGTATTTTCAAAATACTGCATGGGATTTTCGTACTTATAGGGGCTGCCGTCGTGCACGCCACAACATTCAGACTGTACCTGATAGCCGCGCGTTGGATCGAGCTTTTTAATCAAGGTACCGGTGCCCGGCAATTCACCTCCTTCATTCGCAGCGACATAATAGGCCAGAGCAGCATGATTACGGATGCGTTTAATGGTGCTGGTCAAATTTTTAAAATACAGCGTCGTATCGGTTGGCAGGTGTGTATCGGCAGTTATCCAAAATTCATTCCATATTAAAAAGCCAAACTCATCGCAAAGCTGATAAAAATAATCAGATTCGGCTATGCCGCCTCCCCAAAGCCGCAGCATATTTACACCGGCCTGCTTCGTATAACGCAGTTCGGCATAGGTGCGTGTTTCGCTGTTACGCAGCATCGCTTCGGGTATCCAGTTGGTGCCGCGAACGAATACCGGTTGCCCGTTCACATAAAATCGCCGCGAGTTGTCGGGTGTGTTTTGGTCAGATGTAATCTCCCTGATGCCAAACCGTGTGGTGATAGAGTGGCTTAGCTTGCCACTTTCAGTGTAATTTATCGTTAAAGTATACAGGTTTTGTTTTCCTTTATTAACCGGCCACCATAGACGTGGATTTTGTACCGTAAGTTGTTTAAATTCGTCCGGTGTAAAGGTGATCGTTTTGTTCTGACGCGGTTCAAGCGATATCCTTTTACTGAAAACACTGCCGGTTCCGGTAATCTTCCCTGATAAAATACCCTCCTGAACTTTGTCTGAAGCATTCTTAACCTCAACGGAAATTGTCTCTTTGGCCGATGTCGTATCCGGCAGCGGAAGTTTCGTTTGCACAAAGGGGTTTTCTAACACTACATCGCCGGTGGCGTACAATTCTACATCGCGCCAGATACCTGTATTGCGGTCACGGATGCCATCGGGCGAGGTGAAATCCCAGCCAACACTCATTAGCATGGTGGTGTTTTTGCCGATCTCGCCATCGCCGCCGTTGTGGTTTTCGCCGGCGGCTCCTGTTTTTCCCTGCCCCGGTTTATAATATGAACCAGCAACATCAACCGGCAAAACATCAACCGCCAGTATGTTTTTTCCCGACGGGTTTAGTATTTTGGTTATATCAAAACTTTGATCATTGAACATGCCTGCCATAGTACCGACCTCATGCCCGTTCAACCAGATATTACAACGGTAATTGATGCCGTTAAATTTTAGCCAGATGTGCCTGCCCGTAAATGATTGGGGAATATTGAAGGCCGTACGGAACCAGTATCGGTAAAATTCAGGTCCGGTATCATTTAAATCGGGTATCAGGTTTTTCGATCTTCGGTTATTATCTCCATAATAGGGTTCAGGGTAAACTTTATTGGCCACTAAACTATTTAAAACGGTGCCTGGGATGATAGCCGGCTGCCAGCCTGTTGGTTTGTAATTAGGTGATGATATCTTCTTGCCATTGGCACCGGCATCTTTTACTTTCATCATTTGCCAATTATATTGACCATGATAACCTGCCGCCGAACGCAGAAAAACAGACTGGCTTGCTGATGGCTGGGAAAGGTGCGTGCCCGTTTGGGCATTAATAGTAACTACGGCGATACTGAAGTAAAAACAAAACAAAAGAGCTATTCTCGTCATCGGTTATGGTATAATATTGTTTCTAAGGAATGCCGTGGCTTACTGTAGTAGATTGACTAACTAACCACATTTGTACAACGGTCTTGTCTTAAGAAAAAAACGTATCTATACATCTTAATTCGTCAGGGTATATGTAAAAGCGGTATAAGCTCTGGGCGTACCAATGCCTACCTGAATGTTATTACCGGCGCTCGTCATGGTAATAATAATAGTTTTATTGCCACTAAGCGACGTATTGATCACCGGTATTTGAATATCCGCGTACCATTTCCCCGCAGGTATGGTGATACTGGTAGGATTAGGAGCTGTGTAATTAGTACCGGCTATTGCAGTACCGGTCAATGCATAGTTAACGCTCACATCAAAATTCTTCAAAGTATTGACATATACCCTGGCGACCGCCGGGCTTACCGAAACTTTCCCGGAGGCTGAATTGGTGATGGTAGTAGAAGCTGTACTTCCGGAGCCGGTGATGAGGCTGGAAGCAATATACACGGCATCTGGTATTGGCGAATAAGTTTCATTTTTCTTGCACCCCGTAATAATTAGCAAAGTGAGAATACTTGCGGAAAATAGTTTTGTTGTTTTATTAAGTTTCATGATTTAAGCGTTTAATATCCTGTATTTTGAACAAGATTTGGATTTTGGAGTAACTCATATGACGGTATTGGCCAATATAAATATTTCGTGTCGGTGAAGCCGGTAACAGCGGCATATCGTCCTGTTCGCACCAGATCGTAGTAGCGTTTTCCCTCATAGGCCAGTTCGGCTAATCTTTCACGTTCAATGGCTAATCTGACATCTGATTGTGCGGTGACTGTCAAATCAGGTAGCCCTGCCCTGGTGCGGATCTGGTTTACAAGTGTTATTGCCTCGGGTGTTTGATCTAACTCGTTTAATGCTTCCGCCTTGAATAAGATGATTTCAGCCAGCCGATAAATTATCCGGTCATTGTCCTGATATAAGACATTTCCTGAAATGGTTCCAGGATATTTAGCGATATATAGCGTGTTGGCGTCTCTGAATGGAGCGGGTACGGACCCCGTGTTTTTATAAGTGATTGCAGCTCGCAGATCGCTTACTGGAAGCGCATTTAATAATGCAGTTGTTGGCTGATAATATAAGTTACCTGCGGTCAGTGAACCGCCTATCGGCAAAAACTTGTCGCTGAGGCCGTTACTGGCACCATTTCCTGTTTCAAGATAAGAGTAATTATATTGCACTTCAAGAATAGATTCCGAAGTATTACGGGCAGTAAATATCGTTGCGAAGTTAGCACCTGATACTAAGGTATAACCAACAGGACTCGTAATTACTGCGTTAGCCGCGTCAGTTGCCGGCTGATACTTTTTTTCCCATAAATAGAGGTCAGCCAGCGCGCTGTTGATTGCACCTTTTGTAGCTTTACCTTTATTCTCAACCAGCGTGGTGTAAGGAGCATCTGGCACTAAGGGAAGCGCTTTTAAAAAATCACTTTCAACTTGGGCAAAGATGGTAGCCCGGTCGCTTTTTTCAGGAAAAAGGTTGCTGTTGAGCCCCTCGTAGGGCTCTAGGATCAGTGGTGCATTTTCAAATGTCCTGGCCAGGTAAAAATAAAATAGTCCCCTTAAAAAATAGGCTTCCCCCATTATCCTTCCTTCGTGGGAAGCCAGGGCAGGATCTGTAATACCAGGAACGTTTTTTATCACACTATTACACCTGTTGATCCCAGTGTATAGACCATCCCAGTTCGCATAGCCGTTAGATGACGATACATTGCCGCTGATCACCTCCAGATCTGCACTTTGTGACCTGCTGCTTGATCCCAAAACATCGGTACGTCCGTCTCCCCATATTTCATAGTTAACGGGATTGCGTTGTAACGCATCGTAGCAAGCGTTAATCGCATTATCTGCGTCGCCCGCTGTTTTATAGAAATTTGTGGCCGTGATGATGCTTCCGGGGATTTGATCGGTGACCTTGGTACACGAAAAAATCGTGATACAACTGAGTAGAGTTAATATTTTCGGGTTGATTTTCATTGCGTCTATTTTTTAAAATCCAACATTTATACCAAAAGTAAAGGCGCGGTATTGAGGGTAAGTGCCCTGATCAATACCGATGTTTGTAACTCCGGAATTGAATGCGCTTGCTTCAGGATCATAACCAGAATAGTTGGTTATAGTGAAAAGGTTTTGTGCCGTTGTAAATATTCTGGCACTTTTTACACTGATCTTATTTAAAAGTCCATTCGAAAACGTATAACCCAGCGTTAAATTTTTACATCGCAAATACGATCCGTCTTCAATCCATCGGTTAGAAAATCTACGGTTACCTGCTGGATCTGCATAATCCTGACGAGGAATATTTGTCAGATCTCCCTCGTTTCGCCAGCGATTCAGCAGGGCCAGGTCGCCCTGGAAGCCCGTCCCAGACTCTGCTGCGTATTTCGTTCCGTCAACCACGTCATTACCATAGCTGAATGTCAGCAACATATTGAGGTCGAAAGATTTGATCTTGACCGTATTGGTCATTCCACCCGTGAATTTTGGCTGCGCATTGCCGATGATCATTCTGTCATTGTTATCAATGGATCCGCCGCCATTCGTGTCCTGAAAGATCATATCGCCACCTTTAAATAAATAACCAGCAGTACCAAAACTGGCATTTGTGATTTTTGCTGAATTATCAGTAGAATACTGATAAACGCCGGACTCTTTCCATCCATAAAAACTACCTATCGGACTTCCGATCTGAATGATGCTGTAGGATGTTAGTGAACCGGTAGCTCCCACACCCGTGCTCACGATAATATTGTCGGCACCGCTGTACAACTGAGTGACAAGGTTCCTGTTGAATGATATGTTGAAGTTTGTGTTCCAGTTAATTTTTTTATTTTGGATATTGATCGTGTTTAAATTAAACTCAAGACCTTTATTTCGAGTCGCACCAATGTTTTTCAATACCGTAGTAAACCCTGTGGTATGGGGAAGCGGAACGTCTAATAAGAGGTTGGAAGTATTTTTAACATAGACATCTATGCCCAAAGTGATTCTTGATTGCAACAGCGAGATATCCAGGCCGCCGTCATACTGCATCGTTGTTTCCCAGGTAAGATCGGGGTTTGGCAAGGTGCTCAAATAAATGCCGCTTTGGGCCGCATAACCCGCACCCGTAGAATATTGACCTTGGGCCACATAATCGCCGATACTCTGGTTGCCGGTCTTCCCGAGGCTCGCCCTTAGCTTCAGATCGTTGATCAGGGACGATTTTTTGTTCCAGAAAGATTCATTTGATATGCGCCAGGCACCGGATAATGCGGGGAAGACCGCGTAGCGTCTGGCAGCTCCGAATCTGGAGGAACCATCGCGTCTGACCGAGCCTTCCATGTAATATTTTTCAGCATACGAATAGGATACGCGTCCGAATGCAGAAGACAACCCATACGCGGATTGGTTAGAAGTCGCCTGGGTAGGCATATTTGCCGCATTTAACGTTGAAATATTATTGGTTGCATATTGTGTACCCTGTGCTTGAATCGCAAAAGAACTGCGTTCCTGCTGGCTATAACCCAGTAAGGCTGTCAAATGATGCTTCCCGAAAGTACGTGAATAATTCAGTGTGTTTTCTATAATCCAGTTGTCAACAGTTGAAGAAAAATAGTTTCCGCTTGCGGTACCGTTGCGCGTTGCGTCGGAAGGCTGAAAAAATTTATCCAGAATTGATGCATAATTTAAACCCACAGAGCTTCTTAAGGTCAGATCCCGGATCGGCTTATATTCTCCGTAAACATTGCCGACTGTCGATGATACCTGGTTATTATCCTGCACTTTATTCGCATAGGCTATCGGGTTGATAAAATTGGAAACATCACCCTGATAGTAGGTTCCATCGTCGTTATAAATAGGTAACGACGGTGATTTTTTCAATGCGACCTGTATGATGGATGAAGGTCCATCCTCCGTTGATACCCGTTTGTTGTTATATCTGGAAAAGGAAGTATTCACACCGAATTTTAGTTTATCAGAGGCGCGATAATCCAGATTAACACGGCCTGAACCGCGTGTAAAACCAGAGGCGATAATAATACCCTGCTGATCAAGATAGCTGCCGCTGATCGCGAAGGTCAATTTATTTTCTCCGCCCCTGATCGACATTTGGTAATTAGAGACCGGCGCAGTTCTGAACAGGGCGGCCTGCCAGTCTGTATTGGCAACAGTGCCGTCGGGCGCGGGCAAAAGAAATCCGTACAAGGAAGTAACTCCGCCATCTAATGCGTTAGCTCTGCCTTCTTCGATCAGTTCAATGGCTTGTGTGCTGTTCATCATCTTAATCCTTCTGCTTTTGTCATCATCCTGAAAGCCTGTATAGTAATTAAAGCTGTAGGTTGTTCCACCTTTCTTTCCGTGCTTCGTCGTAATCAATATCACGCCATTTGCCGCTCTCGAGCCGTAAATCGCCAATGCGCCGGCGTCTTTCAATATTTCCATGGATTCAATGTCGTTGGCGTCGATGGCAGCCAGCGCAGATGTTTGACTACCTGACGGGTTAATGCCGCTCAGCGTGCCCGATTCAACGGGAACACCATCGATAATATAGAGGGGATCATTTCCGGCATTAATCGAAGTAGTACCACGTATGCGTACGGTAGCTGCGCTTCCGGGAGCACCTGAGTTTTGAACCACCTGAATGCCCGATGCCCGCCCTTGTATCAAAGATTGAGGAGTCGCAGTAGGTAAGTTCTGAATATTTTCACCTTTTACGGTAGAGACCGCTGAAACCAAATCTTTCCTTTGCTGCGTTCCATAACCGATAACCACCACTTCGTTCAACGTGGATGATCTTTCGGTTAAAGTTAAAGTAAATTGAGTTTTTCCGTTTAAGGGAATTTCCCGGGTGTCATATCCAATAAAGCTGAATACTAAAACTGCGTCACGATCTGGTACAGTCAAAGAAAATTTTCCGTCGGTATCAGTACTGACGCCGGACGAACTTCCTTTGACTCTTACGGTTACTCCGGGTAACGGGTCACCTTTTTTATCAGTAACCTTACCGGATATACCGATGCTTTTATGGTTGTTTAGCGGTTCATTGTTTAAGGTTAAGTTTACAGATTTCGCACTTCTCATCATTTGCGCATTCGTTGCAGTACTTACCTGAACGGTAAGTATCAACAAAACAATGGTCAATTTGATAACTCTAAGGAATTTAGATAGTATGCGGGAGCTACTTCCGCATATAAATGCAGTAAAATTTTTATACATTTGGCTGTTAGATTTATTAGAATATTTGTTTGATGACCAGGATTGTGTTACCTGCACAGTTTTCACCGATCCAATAACAGGGCAGTACCAATGCACCTGCTAATTACCTGGTAACACTTCTTGAATAAAGTAAACCTGTTCCATATCTGTAATCCTCCTTTCTCTAATTTTAAAATGTATGGTCCCTGTTAGTTAATTCAAGCTTTTTAAGCCAGCTTTTTTAAAAATCGTTCGCCACTTGGCAGCACAATTTCCATTCAAAATTTAAAATTCATAAACGTTAGTTATTGCCGCAAATACGACAGGATGTTGTATTTGCAGTTAGTTTACTTTGCTTTTGTTATCCTTTTTATACTTTCAAAGTAAGCCAATGGAACTTATAAAATTTATTCAAATCTTAGCCGATTTGTATCAAGTTACCAGCCAGGATAAGCCAAAATACACATGTCTAGTCTTCTTATATGCAGGTGGACCGAACCTGGATACTGTATCGCCTGTATAAATAACGAGAAAATAATAACAGGGAAGCCCCTGGCCGCAGACTTCCTGTTTGTTAATATAAAGTGGATTATCTCAATTTATAGGTGCCTATTTCAGCGAAAGCAGGTTGTGGCTGGGAATCATAACCAGATGTTGGCCAAATCTTCAGGTATCGAAAACTATATGTTGAAGTGAGCGGAAATAGTTGTTCTACAGTATCCACATCTTTTAATGTAAAGGTTCCGCGATCCGTGTAAGTTATATTATCTGCACTGCCATACACCTTAAATGTTTTAACGTGGCGGGCACCGACCTTTTGAGATATGATTATGCCGCTTACAGCCCGTTGTGTACCCATATCAATGATAATATAATGATCAGGGTAGTTAGTAGGATTTGTTGAATAACGGGGTATCCACCAGGTACTTTTATTCTCATCTATCGCTGAAGTTGCGTAATAGCTGTTAGCCGAATCCTCCGAGCTAACTGCTTTAACAGACCAGGTTGTTTTTGAATAGGGATCAGCTATCTGGCCTTCTTTCCACCAAACCTCACTATGCCCGTCAGGCCTGTTCCTGGTTGTCACAAGTACCAAATGACTGGCATCTTTTATAAATAAAGAGCTGTAGTATGTACCTTCATTATCCGGCAAGCCTGGCCAGGGATCATTAATTCTTCTGAAATTTTTCAAATGCTGGTCAGTCATATAGGCGAGTTGGACATTCTTTTTAAAGTCCCCCCCTGTGCTTCGTCCATCTGAAGCCATGAACGAAAGGACAGTCTCGCCGGTGGAAATTTGGGTTAAGGAAGGTGCCCGGCCCACGACCCCGTCTGCCGGGCCTATCCATCTATGGCCATTCGCATAGGTGCCATAGGCGGGATAGTTCCAACGATCAGTTGTTGAAGACCATACAATGTCAGGGCCGAAGCTTTGTCCCACCGGTTCGATAGCAAAAGCGATGCCTCCGTTATTTGCCAGTACCAATGGTGCGGGCATGCCATCCCGTTTGCCGGCAGTATAAGCAACTGTCATCGGTGTTGACCAGGTTGCACCATTATCAGTAGAGTGTGAAAATAATATCTCCTGCTCGGGACTCGCGCCAGGCCACCACCTCGCTTCACTTGACCAGAACATCTCTATATCTCCATCGGATAACTGAATCATGGCTGGTTCCCAGGCGCGGCCTGAAGCCACAATCTGTGGGGCACCCCAGGTAAGACCGTTGTCTTTGCTGAGGCAAAACTGAATATTGTCATGTGCATTATCGTCAGGCTTCCCTTTTCCTTCAAATGCGAGCATTATCCAGCCGTTTTGCATAACCAACAGCCCGGGATTAGCAAAACCGTTGTAATTGGTCAGCCCCAGGCCGTTAATGACTGTCTGGGGCGTAGTCCATGTCACGCCGTTGTCACTGCTCCTGCGGGCGATAATGTTAACGCGGGTATGGCTGGCGTCGGTTCCTGAGCCATAAACGAGAATAAGGTTCCCATTTGCCATACGTTGAATCCGGGCGCAATCTGCAAAATACTCATTGTCGGATATTTTCCTGGCACCTGCGTTATCCCAAATAATGTTTGTGGGCAACGTGCTGTTTACAGTTGTTGCCTCCAGGTTCTGGCTGGATACAACAGCCGAGAGTTTAAGAGGATTGGACGAAACGACGGGCTCTGAAGCTTTTTTACATCCGGATGCGACAGCGATGCTGACTGAAAGAATACAGAGTAATTTTCTCATTTTCATAACTAATTAATTTAATTGGTTAAACTGGTCCGCTTAGATGCGGTAAATTTGGTTTACTGAACAAAGTAACCTAACAGACCTCGTATATTTTGTTCGTTTTATAATCGATTTGTCTCATTTTTAACCCCTTGACACACGAGGATTGGCCATTGCATGGTTGTAAATTGCCACTATGCTTTTCTGCATTGGTTGGATGTAATAGGTCTAAATTTGATTCTCTCAGGCAGGCATCATGCTACAATAGTTGCGCTCAGTCAGAGCGAAGTTATTTTTGAGCCTTTTTGTGCAATGAATTAATATATTCCATCGGTGTAACGTTAAAATATTTCTGGAAATTCCTGTTAAAAAGGCTCTGGGTACTGTACCCTATCATCTTGGATACCTGATACAAAGTGTACTCGTTTTGAGCGATAAGCCGGGCGGCAATCTTGAACCTTGTAACATCGATAAGTTCTTTAGGTGATAAAGAGGAAAGAGATTTTATCTTACGATAGAAAGTAGGCCGGCTCATATTCATGTGCCCGGCTACTTTGTCGATGTCCATATTCCGGTCCTTTATATTCCTATGAACATATTCATCCAGTTTTTTCAGGAAGATCTCATCGGTTTTAGAATGGGCCATCACCTGCATATCCTCAAAAGGTGAATGTTCGAAATGTACCTTAATAGTTAACCGGTTTTTGAGAAGATTGGCAATTTGCACGAGCAGGAGTTCTGCAGAAAACGGTTTTTGAACATATGCGTCAGCGCCTACTTCTAATCCCTCTATATGACTCTGATAGGTGTTTTTCGAGGTTAACAAAATTATTGGAATATGACAGTACTCGACGTTGGATTTGATCATGCGGCAAAATTCAAAACCATCAATCCCAGGCATCATAACGTCTGATACGATGAGATTGATTATTTCAGTATCCAGGATATTTTGCGCGTCTTCTCCGTTTAAAGCCAAATGAACTTTGTAAGTTTCGCCAAGAACATCCGATAGAACTTCCAGAATATCCTCATTATCATCTATAATTAAAATGCTCTCAGTCATGCTATTTTATTTTCTTCCAGTTACTTAATGTAAATTCAAATTGCTGGTGCAGGGGTAAACTCAATTCGAAAACGATATTATTAAGATCGGCTGATACCAATACCAACGAACCATTGTGCAGCCCGGCCAGTGATTTCGCCAGCGAAAGACCTATGCCAGTACCCTGTTTATCATTATTCCTTAGTCTGAAAAAAGGTTCAAATATCTTTTCCCTGAACTCCTCTGATATAGCTCTACCGTCGTTCATGAAGCGGATGGTAAATTGTTCATCCCCGGCTTTAACCATAGGTAAACTCACAACAGCTTTTGCAGCAGCATATTTAATTGCGTTGGAAATCAGATTAGTACATATTTTCATTAAGGCTTCAGGATCTGCGAAAGCGACCACATGGTTTTTAGGTAATTCAATAATCAGGGTAATTTGCTGCTTTTCTGCCTCTTGTTTAAATACTTCGATCTGTTCCCTCAGCAAGTTATTGATATCGACATTGACGAAATTTAACCCGAATTGGTTCATTTCAGCTTGTCTGAAATCAAGCAGTTGACCGGTCAGTTCAGCTAAACGCCTGGCATTCTTCTCGACCATCAATACGCTTTTTTTTATGTCAGGCTGCTCCTGCACCTTTTTTATGAGCTGCTCAACCGGAACTAAAATCAAAGTCAGCGGTGTTTGTATCTCATGTGCGATGTTCGTAAAAAACTCAATTTTTGACTGGTAAACCTCCTTCTCTTTCTTGTGTTCAAACAGCCTTAGCTTATCTGAGTTTTTTCGGTTCGTATAATGATGATAATAGCTGACCGATAGGTAAAGAATAGCGCCTGAGACTATGATATAAAGAAAGAAAGCCCAATAGCTTTTCCAAAAAGGCGGCAGTATCTTAATCTCCAGGCGGCGTTCTTTTCCTTTCCATGAACCTACATTACTTTCAGCCCGTACCACGAAGGTGTAACTGCCAGGTGACAAGTCCGTAAAAAAAGCTTTTCGATTGCTTTTTAAATAGGTCCAGCCCCCATCCAGGCCTTTCATCAGATATTCGTAATGGGTTACTTCCGGCGATGCATAGTTTAGCGCGGCAAACTCGATGCTGAAATTGTTTTGATCATGGGTCAATACAATCGTGTCAGTGTAAATGAGTGATTTACTGAGCAGGCTGCCCGTCCCACCAGGAATAAGCTCTTTATTATTAACCTGAAAACCGGTAATATAAGTAGAGGGGCTGATATCGGTTTTGCGAAACTCCGCCGGGTCAAAGGCGATCAAACCTTTTACAGTGCCAAAATACATTTTACCGTTCGGATCCTTATAAGCAGAATTATAATTAAACTGATTAGTGATCAGCCCGTTTGAACTGGTATAGATCTTAAACTTTTCGGTGTGAAGATCCAGGCATATCAAGCCTTTAAGTGAACTGATCCACAAACGTTTGTAGTTGTCCTCCATCGCCCGGAAAAATACATTAGTGGGAAGGTTCTGTTCGGTCGTGAATTTTTTAATGGTTTTGCGGTCAGAAGCCAGTTTAATGAGCCCTCCGCCTTCTGTCGTAAACCACATGGCATGATTACTATCCTCCAATATACCATATACAGGGAATTCATTTATAGTTTTGTTTTTTACCCGGTCGCCAAAAGAGATGGCACCATGGTGTCGGGTTTTAAAGTTGTAAAATAGTGCGCCCCGTCCCAGGCTGCCTACCCAGATGTTTCCTTCGTGATCTTCCTTAATGTCGTAAACCGAAGTATGGTAAGGGATTTGTTTAACCCGGGTAAATGTTTTCGCTTTGATATTATAAGAAAATAAACCGGAGCCAGTGCCGATCGTGCCGATCAGCAGAGTGCTGTCCCTGGTTTGGTGAATACAAAATACAAAATTACTAACCAATTTGTTTTTTTTATCGATCAGTTTAAAGCGGCCGGTCACCAGACCCGTACGCGTATTCATTACCTCCATACCATGCAAAAATGGGCCGAGATATAATTGGTCACCTACAGCCAATAAGCCATGTATATTGGGATAGGACAAGTGGTCAGGTTTACCGTAGGCTGTATAGCTCGTAAATATGCCCGTTTTTAAATTCAATTTATTAAGGCCTGCATCTTCGGTGCCGATCCATAGATTGCCTTTATTATCGGGACTGATCTCCCGGACAGCATTACCCGAAATGGAATTCGTACCAAGCAAAGGATAATATTTTTCAAAGCGTGAATTCTCTTTGGAATAATAATTCAATCCGCCAAAAAAAGTGCCGGCCCACATGCCCCCCTGCTTGTCCTTGCAGATGGTGTATACCGCATTATCTGTAATAGCGTAGGGGTCGTCGGCGCGTTTGTGCAAGTTCTGACAGCTATTATTCGTAAGGTTATAAATATAAATGCCCGACTCGGTTGCCACCCAGTATTTATCGGTATTCTCAGCGGCAATGTCGCGAATATAGATCTCGGCACCGTCTATGGGACTTAATGACAAGCTCCTGATCAACCCGGTTTTAATGTTGTAACTTTTTAGTCCCTGCTTAAAACATCCGATCAATAGTCTGTTGCTATCTATTGGCAAGATTTTACTGATTGTTCGTAAGTCAGCCGGAACGTTCTTGTTCACTATACGAATATTGACAAATGACCTGTCTACCGTGTTGAACATTCTGAGCACTCCGTCGTTACTGCCTATCCACAACTTCATTTGGCTGTCGAAATTCAGACAAGAACCCTGCATTTTCAAATCAATTACCCTGTTCTGCTCCTGTTTATATTCGTATAATTCGCCGTCAGCCAAAAACCATATATTATTTTGGGCATCTACTGAAATATGAGAAATAGCAGCTTGCGGGGCGGTTTCGATCGCAGTAAAAATTTCCTTATAAGGGTCATACTTTAAAATACCCTGCCCTGAACCTAACCAAAGCATTCCTTTTTTATCTTCTGCGATCGCAGAGATGATGTTGTTACCAATGTTTCCAAATTTATTGCCATTGTTACGGTAAGTTTTGAAAGTATAACCATCAAAGCGATTCAGTCCGCCCCGGCTACCGATCCAAATTAACCCTTTACTGTCCTGTATAATTGCACTGATCCTGTTATGGGCGAGTCCATCATCAGCTCCATAATGCCTGAAGTAGTAAGATTGTCCATAGCATCCGGGTCCGTTAAACAGAAGGAGCAGCTTTAAAAAAACGAATTGAAATGTATGACGCATAATCGGCTAGCCAAATATATTAAAATGATGTAGTTCCATTCCGTTCAGTTTTAAAACTTGAGACAATTCGATAAAAACTTGAACAGATTATGCAAACTGCGTTCATTTGCTTTGTACAAGGCCGGCTCTTTGCAACCGGTTGTCATCAGTAGATGCCTAAAGAAGAGATCTCCTTAAAAGAAGCCTTCTGAAATTCGAAATGTTCTTTTGATATGAACAGTTTTAAAATGCCTGCTTTGCTCTCACTATGATCCCGTTTGTCGTTTTTTTATCAAAATCCCCCTCTTAATAAGTGATTTCACCCCTCAATACTTTACTCCGCCATTGCGATATTGTGGCTGCAAACTAATTCAAACAGCGTGAAAGGTGGCTACGGGATTCATATTAATCAATCTTAACCAATTAAGTTATGGCGGTAAAAAAAGGAAGAAGATCAATCGTTCGTCAGGTAGTTAATAAATGTCACTCTGACATCTTTAAATGTTTAATATCTAATATTTTATTCCAGTAATTATGAAAGAAACCTTACAACAATTTTTAAAGAAGGGCAAAAGGGTATTTGCACTTTTTTTGTTACTTTTTATATATAAGACCAGTTTTTCTCAACAGGTAAATATAAGAGGAGTTGTGCGGGATGTCACCGGACCATTGCCGGGGGTGACCGTGAAAGTAGTTGGGTCGTCAGTTGGAGCAATAACCGATGCTATGGGAGTATTCAGGGTTAGGGCAAACAATAATTCGGGCTTGTCTTTTACTTTTATAGGTTACAAAGAAGAAACTATTTCTTTGGCTGAGAAAACAGCGTCAGCGGGAGGGGAGATCGTTTTGAACGTATTGCTTAAATCGGAAGAAAACTCTCTTGAGGAAGTAGTAGTGGTGGGTTTCGGAACTCAGAAAAAGGTTAATCTAACCGGAGCTGTAGGGACTGTTAATGCGAAAGCTCTTGCAGACAGACCTGTACAAAATGCTACGCAAGCTCTGCAGGGCCTTGTTACCGGTCTCAATATTTCACAGAACAATGGTTCGCTGGAAAGTACTGCAAGTATTAATATCAGAGGAACGGGGACTATTGGTAACTCTTCGTCAGCTCCTCTTGTGCTCGTTGACGGAATGGAAGGCTAGCTTAACGTGATCAATCCTCAGGATATAGATAATATATCAGTACTAAAAGACGCCGCGGCCTCTGCTGTTTATGGTTCGCGCGCAGCTTTTGGGGTGATATTAGTTACTACGAAGAGGGGTAAAGCAGGCAGGACGCAATTGAATTATAATGATAATTTCCGTTCGTCAAAACCTGTACTATTACCTAAAATGATGGATTCTTATACTTTCGCTCTTTATTTCAATGATGCAAGTATAAATGGTAATAGTAGCGCTCATTTTAGTGAGGAGCATCTTCAACGCATATTGGATTATCAAGCTGGTAAGATAACAACCAGTATCATCCCTAATCCTAATAATACTCAATATTGGGCTGATGGATATGATTCGGGGAATGATAACGTTGACTGGTATCAGGCGATGTACAGAGACAATGCTTTTTCCCAGGAACATAATCTCAGCCTGACAGGGGGTAGCGACAAAACGACCTATTACCTGTCGGGAAATTATATGGATCAGAATGGCATGATGCAGTTTAACCAGGATTTTTACAAGCGTTATGGTGTAACAGGCAAAATTAGTTCGAAATTAACGGATGAGATAAGTATTAATTATTCAAGCCGTTTTTTGCGGGAAGAATATCAGCGGCCTTCTGCCTTAACAGACGGATTTTATGAAACAATTGGCAGGCAGGGCTGGCCTACTTTACCTTTGTATGATCCTAACGGATATTTATATGGAGCTCCTTCTCCGGCCCTTAGCATGGCTGAAGGAGGGAAAGATAATTATCAGAAGGACTATCTCTATCAGCAATTACAATTGGTATTTGAGCCAATAAAAGGATGGAGAACATTTGGTGAATTTAACTACAGGACCCGCAATGACTTTCGTCACTGGGATGCACAATTAACATATAATCACGACGCTCAGGGGATTCCGTATATCTACAATTCCAGTTCTAATGTGTATGAATATGGTTATAAAGAGAATTATTTCAATACCAATATCTATTCTGAATATTCAAAAACTTTAGCCGAAAAACACAATTTTAAGTTAATGGCTGGTTTTCAATCAGAAAGAAATAAATACCATGATGTCGGAGCTCAGCGTAATGGTATTATAGTTCCATCTATTCCAACATTAAATACAACATCAGGTATCGATTACTACGGAACAGTAGTATCCCCTACAGTTTCGGGTGAATACGTCAACTGGTCCACCGCAGGATTTTTCAGCCGGATTAACTATGATTTTGACGGACGTTACCTTATTGAAGGTAACTTGCGGTACGATGCTTCTTCCCGGTTCAGATCAGATAAACGCTGGAACTGGTTTCCTTCAGTTTCAGCCGGATGGAATGTTGCAAGAGAAGAATTCTGGAAAAATAATATTCCGGTTGTAAATACAATGAAGTTCCGTGCTTCTTATGGTGAACTGGGAAATCAGAAGCCAAAAGATAGCGGGACCGCCGCGGACAGATATTATCCCACCTATCTTATTATGCCTGTAGGGACAGCTAATGGAACATGGCTTATTAACGGAGCCCAACCTAACACAGCGAGCGCTCCGACTCTTATAAGTACGTCACTTACCTGGGAGACAGTTAAGAGCTATGATGTTGGACTTGACTGGGGAATGCTAAATAACCGGTTGACAGGTACTGTTGACTGGTTTAACCGGAAAACATTGAATATGATGGGACCGGCAGTAGAATTACCAGAGATCCTCGGAACGGCTGTTCCTTCAACAAATAATACAGATTTGAAGACAACAGGCTTTGAAGTTGAGATTGCCTGGGCCGACCGGCTTAAAAATGGGCTGGGATACAATCTCCGTTTACTGCTGTCAGATAATCAGACAACGATTACCAGATATCCAAATGCAACGGGATCTCTCAGTACTTATCGGGCTAACCAAAAAATGGGGGAAATTTGGGGTTATACAACACTTGGAATCGCCAAAAGCCAGGAAGAAATGGACGCCCATTTAGCTGCTTCCTCTAATGGTCAAAGCGTATTTGGCTCTCAATGGAGTGCGGGTGATATTATGTATGCTGATTACAATGGAGACGGCAAAATTGACTGGGGGAGTGATGTGGAAAGCGACTCTGGGGATAAGCACATTATTGGGAACAGCACTCCAAGATATTCTTTCGGGATTGACCTGAATATGGACTGGAAAGGTTTTGATTTCCGGGCATTCTTTCAGGGAGTAATGAAAAGAGATTATTGGCAGGGCAGCTATTTCTTCTGGGGAGCAACCGATAATAAATGGTGGTCGACAGGTTTAGTTGATCATGTCGACTATTTCCGTAGTGATCCTAATCATCCATTGGGTCAGAATTTAGATTCTTATTATCCAAGACCGATATTCGGGACAAGTAAAAACTTACAAACTCAAACCCGTTATTTACAGGACGCATCTTATATAAGGTTAAAGAATCTGCAGTTAGGCTACACACTTCCTGCTTTACTGACTAAGAGATTTGGATGTCAGAGGCTCAGAGCATACGTATCAGGAGAAAACCTTTGGACCGGAACAAAGATGGCCAGGATGTTTGATCCCGAAACAATAGACGGGGGTTATAATGGAAGTGTTTATCCCCTTCAAAAGGTATTGTCGTTAGGTTTAAGTGTTACTTTCTAAAGCAAGAACAATGAATTTTTTAAAGAATATAAAGAAAAAGGCTTTATTTATTGCGGCTATAATAGTTTTCGTGGCTCCGTCATGTAAGAAGTTTCTTGACAAGGAGCCCCTGTCGAATATTACTCCTGACGCATATTTGGTAGAGGAGTCGCAGTTAGCATCGTATGCGGTAGCAAGATATACCGATATTCTCCCTTCTCACGAAAACTGGAGCTTTGGCACTTTTGGTATCGACGGGAATACAGACAACATGGCGATTCCTGATCTTGATAATAAATATATGCCTGGACTATGGAAAGTTGGAACAACCGGAGGAGACTGGAGTTTTACCAATATTTTCCAATGTAATTATTTTCTTCAAACAGTAGTACCGCGTTGGCAGACTAATATCCTGACCGGAGATGCAAATAACATCAAGCACTACATTGGCGAAATCTACTTTCTGAGGGCCTTTGAATATTTTAAAAAGCTTCAGGCTGTAGGTGACTTTCCTATAATAAAGACAGTCCTTCCTGACAATGCTGAAGTTTTGATAGAAGCCAGTAAAAGGCAACCCTGTAGTGAAGTCGCCCGGTTCATAATCTCGGATCTTGATTCTGCGACCACTTTGCTGCAAGCAACCTCGCCAGGTAATGGACGGAAAAACAGAATTAACAAAGCTTGTGCTCAGTTATTAAAATCGAGAGTAGCCTTGTTTGAGGGCACCTGGCTGAAGTATTTTAAAGGTACAGCTTTCGTTCCTAACGGAGATGGCTGGCCGGGCAAAGCTAAAGACTACAATGCAGCCTATCAGTATCCGTCAGGAAGTATCGATAATGAAATCCAATATTTTTTAGACGAGGCGATGTCTTCTGCAAAGGCTGTCGCCGATGCGGTTCCTCTGGTGGATAATACCGGCATAATAGAATCAGCAAATAACGAAAATCCATATTTCAATATGTTTAGTGCCGTCGATATGACTTCCTATAGCGAAGTATTATTATGGCGTCAGTACAGCAAGGCTATAGTTACCCACAATGTACCCGTAAACGCGCAGTTAGGAAACTATGCTGCAGGTTTAACAAGAAGTATGGTTGAGAGCTTTTTGATGGCTAATGGTTTGCCAATATATGCATCTGGAAGCGGCTACATGGGTGATGATTTGATCTCTGACGTAAGGACAGACAGAGATGGCAGATTGACTCTTTTTCTTAAGGAACCAGACCAGAAAAATGTGTTGTTAAATTTTGGTCAGGGCGATCATGCGACGGAAATAGAGCCTATTCCTCAAATATTGGAGTCGAGCTACGAAAAGAAATATACAACAGGCTATACTATACGAAAGGGTTTGTCTTACGATGCAGCTCAGTGTGGAAATGGTGCAGGGTATACAGGTAGCATCATTTTTAGAGCTGTTGAAGCATATCTTAACTATATGGAAGCCTGTTACGAGAAGTCAGGTTTTTTAGACGCTGATGCAAGAAAATATTGGCAACAGATTCGCTCAAGAGCAAAAGTAAGTACCGATATTGATAAAACCATTGCGGCTACAGATATGAGCATGGAAACAAAAGATTGGGGAGCGTACTCGGCAAACAGATTGGTGGATCCCACATTGTACAACATTCGAAGGGAGCGGCGTGATGAACTCATGGCAGAAGGATTACGTTTTATGGATTTGAAGCGCTGGCGTGCAATGGACCAGATGATCAATACTCCTTATCATGTTGAAGGGTTTAAATTATGGGGACCTATGAAAAACTGGTATGATCCTGCGAAACTCATATATGGTGCAACTAATTCAGCCGCCGTTGTTTCAGATCCCTCTTTAAGTTTATATCTGAGACCCCATGAAATTCGCAGCAACGCCGATTCCTATAAGGGCACCAGGTGGGCAATGGCTCATTATTTGAGCCCGATTGCTATTCAGCATTTTAGAATAACTTCGACAGGCGATGATTATTCAACGTCTCCGATTTACCAAAATCCAGGATGGCCGGTAGTTGGGGGTGCAGGTCCCATAGGATTCTAAGATTATAAAAGTAATTGAAGGCCTGCATTGTACGCCTTCAATTACTTTTATATATAATCTGTCTCACTTTTGTTTTTTTTAATCGTTATTCGCTAATAGTAGAATATCTGGTACATTATCAGGATTTTTATGAAGTTGTTCCTCTGTTTTATCTTTTCTTTTGTGCTGTTTTTCAATAATTTACTTTCTGGACTTTCTTTGAAACCGGCAAACTCTTTTATCTATTATGTAGATTCCAGGTGTGGCAATGATTTAAACACAGGTACATCACCGGAGTTAGCCTGGAAAACTTTGAATAAAGTTAACTCTCAGATATTTAATCCGGGAGATAAAATACTTTTCAAAACCGGTTCACTATTTACCGGGCTTTTGAAGCCCAGGGGTTCTGGGGACAAAAACAGACCCGTGATAATTGACTGGTATGGAAAAGGAGCAAAGCCGCAGATAAATGCAGCGGGAGAAACAGACGCTGCCCTGTACCTTTATAATGTTGAATATTATGAAATAAACAACCTGCATCTGTCAAATTTTGGCGTTGACCGCAAACCTAAACGTTACGGGGTGCATATTGAGCTGGATAATTTTGGTACGGCCCATCATATTATATTAAAAAATCTTGATGTTCATGATGTAAACGGCAGTCTTGTGAAAAATGAGGGCGGTGGTGCAGGAATTGTCTTTACCAACAGAGGGGAAAAAGTAAGATCAAGATTTGATGAGATAATGATTGACAGTTGCACTATCAGGAACACCGCCCGTAACGGCATTCTTATTAACGGAAACTGGAAGAGAACCTCCTGGTTCCCTAATCAGAATGTATGGATACGCAACAATTTACTTGAAGGCGTTCCCGGTGATGGGATTGTTCCGATAGGTTGCGATGGAGCTGTTATTGAACATAATGTAATGCGGAACAGCCCCCGGCTTTTGCCAGATGGAGAAGCTGCTGCCGGTATCTGGCCGTGGAGCTGCGATAATACAATCATTCAATATAATGAAGTAAGCGGTCATAAGGCTCCCTGGGATGGACAAGGCTTCGATTCAGACTGGAATTGCCGGAATACAATTATACAATATAACTACAGTCACGATAATGAAGGAGGCTTTTTACTTATCTGCAATGATGGCAGCTCAAAAATGCCTGTAAGCGCAGGAAATAAAAATACCGTTGTTCGTTATAATCTCAGCGTAAACGACGGTTTCAGAACCGTAGGTAAGCACGCTGGTTTCTCGCCCGTTATTCATATCAGCGGGCCCGTGCAAAATACGAGTATTTATAATAACGTTATTTATGTTTCCGGCCGGATTGAAAAGATGGACAGCACTCTTATTCAGATGAGTAACTGGAGCGGGATTCCAGACAGTACCTTCTTTGTAAATAATATCTTCTATGTAAAAGGGTTGATAGATTATAATTTAAGGTTAAGTAAAGATACTTTTTTTGAAAATAACCTGTATTTTGGCACTCACTTAAATCGTCCGTGCGATACCGGTGCCGTAATTGCTGATCCGATGTTTGTCAATCAGCCGGGCAGTAACAGTAATGGGTTTCAACGGGCTCAGGCGTTTATACTCCGTAAAGGTTCGCCGGCTATTCATAAGGGACAGATTATAAACCAACAGTTAGTTGATTTTTTTGGAAATATGATATTACCCCAGCAAATGCCGAATATTGGAATCTATCAGGGTAAGAACTAATTATGCATAGAGTGTTTATTACAATCATCTTGTTTTTAGTCTTCAACTCTTAATTTTTTTATTTAAAATTGCTATCAGCTGATCGTTTACTCTCAGCACTAATAATTATAAAAAATGCGAAAAGTTTTCCTGTTGACTGTTCCCCTTATTATCGCCTGTTTATTTTCATTAAACGCACAGACACCAGATGCCCCTTACATCTTCTCCTACTTCAAGGGCAACGGGGAAGATGGCCTCCACCTGGCTTACAGTACCGACGGTTATGCCTGGAAAGCCCTGAAGAATGATCAGTCTTTCCTTTCTCCAGCGGTAAGTAAAGATAAACTGATGCGTGATCCCTGTATTATAAAGGGTGCCGATGGGAAATTTCATATGGTATGGACAGTAAGCTGGACAGATAAAGGTTTAGGGTATGCCTCCTCTAAAGATCTGATTAACTGGTCTGAACAACAGTACTTACCAGTGATGGCTGCCGAAGAAGGCGCAAGAAACTGCTGGGCGCCTGAAATAACCTATGACGATAAAACCAAAACATATATGATCTACTGGGCCACAACGATTACCGGTCGTTTTCCGGAGACGGCATCCGAAAAGGATAACGGGTATAATCACCGGATCTATTATGTAACTACCAGGGATTTCAAACAATTCAGCGATACCAAACTGCTGTATGATCCGGGCTTTAATGTTATTGACGCTACCATTGTAAAAGATGGAAAACGGTTTGTAATGTTTCTGAAAGATGAAACGCGTGAGCCTGCACAGAAAAAACTGAAAATTGCTTTCAGCAAAAGTTTAACCGGGCCTTATTCAAAGGCCAGTGATCCGATTACAGGTAAATATTGGGCCGAGGGACCTACCTCATTGAAAATCGGGAATCAATGGATTGTATACTTTGACAAGTATATCGAACATAAATATGGCGCTATCGCATCAGAAGATTTAAAGAACTGGACCGATATCTCTGATAAGATCAGTCTTCCTAAAGGTATCAGGCACGGTACTATTGTTAAAATAGCAAAAAAGGAATTGGATACACTGCTCCTTCAGGAATAGGAGGGTCTGTTTTTCCGGTTGATTGATCTGGTTTAAGCTTTATAGCAAGAACCTGGTAATTGCAAATTAGTTGCTTTGTTTAGTTTTCATTCTATAAAAATGTTCTTCATAAGGAAGATGAGAGACCGAGAAACAAGTTTATTTAAGTTTAATAAAATGAAAAAAATTGAATCCTTCGTTTCCTGCCTGCTTTTTGCAGCTTTAATATTGCCCGTCAAAGCCCAGGTGCGTAAAGAATACCTTCTTGAAAAGAACTGGAAATTTTCTAAAGGAGATGATTCTGCCGCAGTACGTCCTCTTTATGACGACAGGAAATGGGAAAGTATCACAGTCCCGCACGACTGGGCGATCAAAGGGCCCTTCGATGGGAACAACGACCTGCAAAAGGTGCAGATCGTACAAAACGGCGAGCAGGATGAAAGCGTAAAATCAGGAAGAACAGGAGGCCTTCCTTTCGTTGGAACAGGGTGGTACCGCATAAAATTTACCGTTCCTGATTTTATTGAAGGTAAAAAGGCAACTATCCTTTTCGACGGTGCCATGAGTAATGCCAGGGTTTATGTAAACGGAAAAGAAGCAGGCTATTGGCCTTATGGATATAATTCCTTTTATTTTGATATCAGCGACTTTTTAAAACAGGGGCAGGTGAACACTCTTGCAGTCCGTCTTGAGAATTTTGCGCAATCCTCCCGCTGGTATCCGGGAGCGGGTATTTACCGGAATGTTCACCTCTTTGTAACAGAAGATGTTCACATTCCGGTCTGGGGAACTTATATTACAACTCCTGAAATCACTGACGGATTTGCAAAAGTAAAAGTCAGGACTAAGGTAGAAACTCCTTCATCTGTATATCAGCCATTAAGGCTACTCACCGAAATTAAAGATCCGGCAGGACAAACGATTGCCTCCTCGTCAACAGATCTTCAGGAAACCGATGGACTGGAGTTTGAGCAGAACCTGGTAGTAAAAGATCCCGCATTATGGTCTCCTGAAACGCCGGTACTCTATACCGTTGAATCAAAAGTATATTCCGGAAACCAGCTTAAAGACCAATATTCCACCCGGTTTGGAATCCGTTCCGTCAGGTTCGAAGCAGGAAAAGGCTTTTCTCTGAACGGTAAGGTCAGAAAATTTAAAGGCGTGTGCAATCATCATGATCTCGGTCCCCTGGGCACTGCTGTGAATACAGCCGCTTTGAGAAGGCAATTGACCATCCTGAAGGATATGGGATGTGATGCGATCCGTACTTCGCACAATATGCCTGCTCCTGAGCTTGTTTCGCTTTGCGATGAAATGGGCTTTATGCTGATGGTAGAATCATTCGATGAATGGAAAACACCTAAAGTGAAAAACGGATACAGCAACTATTTCAATGAGTGGGCGGAGAAGGATCTGGTTAATATGATCCACCGCGACCGCAATAATCCTTCAGTGATCATGTGGAGCATCGGCAATGAGGTACCCGACCAGAGTGCTGAAGGGGGAAATAAGATTGCAAAGTACCTGCAGGACATTTGCCATCGTGAAGACCCAACACGCCCCGTAACAGCGGGAATGGACCGGATAAACGATGCCTTAACCAAAAACTTCGCTGCGGTACTGGATATTCCGGGCTTTAATTACAAACCCGCTTTATATGAAGATGCAAATAACAGGCTTCCCCAGGGGTTCATTTTGGGAACAGAAACAGCTTCCACCATAAGTTCAAGGGGCGTATACAAATTTCCTGTTACTTTTCAGAAAATGAAGCAATATGACGATAACCAGTGCTCGTCTTATGATCTGGAATATTGCAACTGGTCGCAGGTGCCCGATGATGAGTTCGTAAAACAGGATGACCTCCCTTTTGTAACCGGTGAGTTTGTATGGACAGGCTTCGATTACCTGGGAGAACCTACTCCCTATGATTCCAAATGGCCTTCACACAGCTCTTATTTTGGTATTATTGATCTCGCCGGTATACCCAAAGACCGGTTTTATCTGTACCGCAGTAAATGGAATACAGAGAAACCAACATTGCATATCCTTCCGCATTGGACCTGGCCGGGACGCGAAGGGGAGATAACCCCTGTATTTTGTTATACGAACTATCCCTCTGCGGAGCTCTTTGTCAATGGAAAAAGTATGGGCAGGCAGAGTAAAAGTAATACAACCAACCAAACCCGCTATCGCTTAATGTGGAACGACGTGAAATATGAACCCGGTATTATTAAAGTAATTGCTTACGATAAAGATGGTAAAGCTGCAGCTACAGAGGAAGTTAAAACCGCCGGGAAACCGCATCATATAGAATTAAGTGCCGACAGAACCGAAATTAGTGCCGACGGCAAAGATTTGGCCTTTATAACGGTAAAGGTGTGTGATGCAGAGGGCAACCTTTGTCCCGATGCTTCCAGTTTATTGCAGTTTAAGGTAAAAGGAGAGGGAAGCTATAAAGCCGCCGCTAACGGCGATCCAACCAGCCTGGAATTATTTCATCTTCCACATATGCATGCATTTAAAGGGATGTTAACAGAAATAGTGCAGTCTTCAGCGAAACCGGGAGCAATGCAGGTAACGGTTAGTTCAGCGGGTCTTAAAAGTGCTTCAATTGCAATAAGATCAGAGAAATAATATTAATATTATGTATCGGAATTCCTCAATGCTAAGGGCTGAGGCCCGGAGAATAATACTTTTTATAATAATGTCATTTCTGGCATGTGGCAGTGTCATAGCGCAGGGAGTAAAACAACCGGGAAAAATAAAGATTATTCCGGTTGGCCTGGCCTGGGCCGACAATTCTGTCAACGCAGTGATATTCAGAAAAAACTCCCTTGTTACTTTCAGGGATTCTCAATATACTGCTTATTATGATAAAGACCGTTATGTTATCCTTGGAAAAAGAAAAACCGGCGATACTTCATGGATCCTTAAAAAAAGCCTTTATCAGGGGAATACCAATGACGCCCACAACACCATTAGTTTAATGGTGGACGGCGAAGGTTATCTTCACCTCTCATGGGACCATCATAACAATGCATTGAGGTACTGCAGGAGCATTAGTCCCGGTTCTTTAGATCTCACCGCAAAACTGTCTATGACCGGCATGCTTGAAGAACATGTTACTTATCCGGAGTTTTACAGGACAGACAATGGCAACCTGCTTTTCTTTTACCGCAACGGGCAATCGGGGCAGGGTGATATGGTAATTAATAGTTATGATACGAACACACAAAGATGGACGCAGTTGCATAGTAATCTGATCGACGGCGGGGGCATGCGAAATGCCTACTGCCAGTCGTATATTGATGCGGCCGGAACCATTCATATCTCCTGGGTCTGGCGGGAAAGCCCTGATGTAGCCAGCAACCATGATATGTGCTATGCCCGCTCAACAGACGGGGGCAAAACATGGGAGAAATCTACAGGAGAAAAATATATACTCCCGATTACCGCAGCGAGCGCCGAATATGCCTGTAAAATTCCTCAAAAGAGTGAATTGATTAACCAGACTTCTATGTGTACTGATAGTAAAGGAAATCCTTTTATTGCAACTTACTGGAGAGAGGCTGGCACCGGTATTCCGCAGTACCACATCATTTATAAAGATAAAAATAGTTGGAAGACACTATTACTTGACTTCAGAAAAACCGCATTCAGCTTAAATGGGACAGGTACCAAGCGAATTCCTATCGCCCGTCCGCAGGTAATGGTAAACGGTTCCGGCAGAACGGCTTCCCTGCTTATGATCTTCCGCGACCACGAGCGTGGCGACAAAGCTTCGGCGGCTATTGTGAGGAAAATCAGCGATGGTAAATGGATTCTTAAGGACCTTACCGAAGAATCCGTTGGTTCATGGGAGCCGTCTTACGATACGGAACTTTGGAAGGAAAAAGGCGTATTAAACCTTTTTATTGAAAATGTTGAGCAAATAGACGGGGAGGGCAAAGCAAACGTGCCTCCTCAAATGGTAAATGTACTGGAATGGAAACCGTTTTAAAGGATAATAAAAGTTCAAAGGGAAAACCACATTTAAAATAATAGTTGATCATTAATAACTGATTACCGACCGCTAAGAACATATAAAACATGAAAAAACCACACGTATTCATTTTCTGCAGTCTGCTTCTGTCTTTAACAGCTTGTTCCGTAAGAAAGCCGTTAAAGCCTGATGCCGGGCTGATTAAAACGATTGATCAAAACTTTTCCGACGCCTCAGCGCAGTATAAAGTGATGATGAAGTATCTTCCGCCCGACAGATTCCCAAAGACGTTTTATTCCGAAACTAAAAAATTTGAAACCAGTGGTTCCGACTGGTGGTGCAGCGGATTCTATCCCGGTACCTTGTTATATATTTATGAGCAAACCCACGATCAGGCTTTGTATACAGAAACAGAGCGGATCCTTAAGGTTCTTGAAAAGGAGCAGTATAACAAAACCACTCACGACCTTGGTTTTATGATGTATTGCAGCTTCGGCAATGCGAACCGTATTGCACCGAAGACTGAATACCGCGACATCCTGATCAACAGCGCAAAATCTCTGGCCAGCCGCTTTGACCCCAGGGTAGGATGTATAAAATCATGGGATTCTAAAAAAGATGAGTACCTCGTGATCATTGATAATATGATGAACCTGGAGTTGCTTTTCTGGGCCTCTGAAGCTACCGGAGATTCGTCGTTTTATAAAATTGCCGTAACTCATGCCGAAACTACTATGAAGAACCATTTCAGACCTGACTACAGCTCCTGGCATGTGATTAACTATAACCCGGAAACAGGTGCTGTTCAGAAAAAAAGGACCGCTCAGGGATATTCTGATGAATCGGCCTGGGCACGGGGGCAGGCGTGGGGACTGTATGGGTATACTGTAATGTACCGCAAAACAAAAGATAAGAAGTTTCTGGATCAGGCAAATCAAATTGCCGGATTTATTCTGAACCATCCCAACCTCCCCAAGGATAAAATTCCATACTGGGATTTTAATGCTCCCGATATTCCAAATGCTCTCCGTGATGCATCGGCAGGCGCGGTAATGGCATCAGCTCTGCTGGAACTAAGCCAATACACTGATAAAAAGAATAGCAATACCTATTTTACAGCGGCAGAAACAATGATCAGAACTTTGTGCGGCCCGCCTTATAAAGCTGCTCCCGGTACTAACGGAGGGTTTATCCTCAAGCATAGTGTAGGGCATCTTCCTCAAAAATCAGAAGTAGATGTACCATTAACTTATGCCGATTACTATTTCGTGGAAGCCATGAAACGCTATAAAGATATAGCTGATAATAAATAAAGTACCGGGATAATTAAATTTAATACGCCCGTACCGGGTTTCACTTTTGGCGGACGATTTGTCTTTGTACTTTCCGTTCAGGGAAAAAACGGTTTATTTTTATTACTGATAAATGAAACTCCGCTGACCTGAAAGACAGCCGCTATATCCGGCTGCCCGTTGAACTGGATAATGGTAAATAAAAATAGAATGGAAAGACAGTTGGACGCCGGAGAAATAATTTTTTCTTTCACATTAAACAGATTCTGAATCTTCTAGTCTAAGCCTCAGAAGAATCGCCAAAAAAAGGCGGTTAGTATCATTTTTAGCACTGCAGGTATCTTTTGTTTATATAGTTATTTACTTATAATTACAATTGCCTGTTCTTAAAATTTAATAACCAATGAAATTAATTAAATTTTTTTCAGTCTGCCTGATGTTATTAAGCCTGGGCTTCCGGCTGACTGCGCAGAAATTGCCGGATGTTCAGGAGAGTGCTTTCTGGCTTTCATATCCACTGAAGGTTGATGGCAAGCTTGATTCAGGGGGTATTGATTTAAAAGCGTATAACAAAAATACAAAACTGTTTTACAGTATTTGTAATGATGATAAAAACCTTTACCTGGTATTAAAATCAACAGATGCTGCTAACAATACTAAAATTATGATGGGGGGTATCTCTGTAACGGTAAATCCTTCTGATAAAAAGAAAGATAAGAATGGTTATACGGTAACGTTCCCTGTCATCTCACGTGCCGCAAGAGGGCAGAGAGGACAAAGAGGAGGAGGTAGCGGTGGCTTTGGGCGGGGTATGGGTCAGGCGGGAGAAAGCGGTCAAAGGCCCGATTCCGCTGCCATTGCCGAAATGAGAAGACAGCAAATTGCGCAGCTTAAAGAGATCAGCGTTTCCGGCTTTAAGGATATTACCGACAGCCTGATCTCCATATACAATGAATATGGGATAAAGGTCGCCGTGAATTATGATAATGAAGGAAGCTTTATATATGAACTCGCCATTCCGTTCCGGCAACTTGGAATGGACCCTGATAAACAGAAAGAATTTATGTATAACGTTAAGGTGAATGGCCGGCAGATAGGAAATGGAGGCACTTTTGCTGCAAGAGGAGAGGGTGAGGGCGGCACTGGGGCAGGTATGGGACGCCGGGGAGGCTCAGGTGGCGGGTTTAGCGGCGGCGGATCCGGAGGAGGAGGATTTAGTCGTGGCGGAGCAGGCGGCAGCAGGGGTGGTTTTGATCCATCTGTTTTTGAACCAACAGATTTCTGGGGCAAATATTCACCTGCAAAAAAATAATCCCGTTCATAATGAAAAGCTCCATTCTCCTGCTGGTAACCTTATTTATTACAGCCACTTTATCAGCCCAGGTAAGCCACGAAGTAAGTGGCATTGTAAAAGACAGTACAGATAATACAGTAATCGGAGCTTCGGTAGCTTTAATATCTAACAAAGACACCTTAAAGACCGCCACTAACCCTGATGGTATCTTCATTTTTAAAAATGTTCAGGCCGGCCAGTTTCTGATAATAGTTAAAAGTCTCGGATTCGTAAACTACAATAAGCGTTTTCTTTATAATGATGCAACAAAACGACTTGTTTTAGATCCCATTATCCTTAAATCCCAATCTAATATGCTCCAGGAGGTTACGGTTAACGGAGCGCCTGCTATTACTTATAAGGAGGATACGATTGAATACCGGGCAAGCGATTACAAGGTGCGTGAGAATGCCACCGTTGATGAACTCCTGAAAAAGATGGAAGGCATTGAAGTGGCGAATGACGGAACCGTTACCGCACAGGGCACTGAAGTTACCAAAGCAAGGCTTAACGGCAAGAATTATTCGGGAGGAGATGTGGCTTCGGCCATACAGAACCTGCCGGCTGATATAGTTGAAAAGATTCAGATCGTAGATGACTATGGAGATCAGGCTGCCCGGACTGGTATTAAGGATGGCGATCCTCAGAAGATTTTGAATATTGTCACGAAAACGAACCGCTCTGTCGGTAATACCGGAAGATTGAATGCCGGTGCGGGAAGCAACGAGCGCTATGGTGCCTCTGTTTTTGGAACCCGCTTAAATGGTAATCAGCAGATTGTCGCGCAGTTAAGTCTGAATAATACAGTCAATGGCGTCGCATCCTCAAACACCAGTGATGGAAGTAGCGGTGGTAGCGGCAGGGGAAATGGAGGGGGAGGTAGTCGGGGAGGAAGTGGAAATAGTGGTGGGGGCAGCAGCTTTTCGGGTTTAAGCGGAGGAAGCGGGGGAACTACACAAACCGGTCGCGGATCTGTTGGATACCGCGACCAGTTAACTCCAAAACTTAGCATTAATACAAGCTATGCTTATAACTTCACTAATAATCATTCAGTAAACAGCAGTACTTCTGAGAATTATACCACACTCGGGACACTTTATTCAACAAATGAAAGTAATGGTGATAATGATACAAAGAATAATGCTTTTAATCTTGATATCGAGTATGATATAGACAGTGCAAATTATTTAAGGATACAACCTTCAATAAGTTATCGTTCAACATTAAGCAGCAGTTTTTCGAATGTTGCGCAAACTGGTATTATTCATCAGAACAGTACCGGCAATAACAGCAGTAAAAATACCACCCCCGATCTTGGCGGAAGTATTTTATATCAGCATATTTTTAAAAAACCGAAGCGTAATTTTTCACTTAACCTGTCGTATAGCAACAGCAAGCAGGATAGGGATAATGAGCAAAATGCCAATATCCTGTATTATAAGCTTGATTCAACGAAATTACCGGAAGAGTCCTATTATTTAACTAAAGACTCCCTGGTGCACCGGCTCGTGGCGAGAAAGAACCTTAACAACACTTTTCGTCTGAGTACCACATTTTCTGAGCCTTTAAGCGCTATATCGACAATTGATTTTAATGCACAGGTGAACAGGAGAGCATATGATAACAGTGCATTTACCAATAACATTGATCCATCGGGACAATTAACGCCTGTAGATTCTTTAACCAACCTTTTCAATTATTCGTTTACAGAATCGAGGCTCTCGTTAAATTACCGCTTTAGACAAACGAAATTCAATTTTGCCCTTGGAATAACAGGGATATCGACCTTGTTAAGCGGTACAAAGGAACATCTTAACGCCAGTACAAGAAGAACTAATTTCTTTCTGATCCCGATTGCCAGGGTAGAATACCAGTTTTCAAAGCAGCATCGCTTAAGCCTGAATTACTCGGGAAGTGCCAATGAGCCCACATTTGATCAGATTCAACCTGTTCGTGATGTATCAAGGGCCAATAATCCGGTGGTTGGTAATCCTGATTTGAAGGCATCCTTTAATCATACTGTAAGTGCGGCTTATAATAATTATATAGCAAACTCGCGGCTTAATTATTCTGTAAATCTGAGTGCCAGGTTTGTTGAAAACTCCGTTGTATCCAATGTCGTCCAGATAGAGGACGAGTATGGCAGTTACATTAATGAAACCCGTTACCTCAATATGAACGGCATTTCTACCTATACCGGTAATTATAATATTTCCAAATCGTTTGCCGACCGGAAATACAGTTTACATTTAAATGGAACCATTGCTAACCGCAATGGAGTATCTATGAGCAACGATCTGAAAAATGAAAGCACGATATGGTCATTCTCTCAGCGTTTGGGTCCTCAGATTAACCCTGTTGAATGGCTTGAGCTGAACCCGAATATCAATTATACGTTCACCAAGGCTGATTTTACCCTGCCTACTTCTTCCGACTCCAGGGTAAAGAACCTTGCTCTCAGCGGCGACGGCAAGATCTATATCAAAGAGACCTTTCTGATTTCGTTTAGCGCGAGTAAGAACTTTATAAGCGGAATCGATGATAACCAAACCAATAATCCCTTTGTTATAAATAGTGCTGTGGAGAAACAGTTCTTTAAACGTAAAAATGGAGCTTTAAGCCTGCAGTGTTTCGATTTGCTGAAACAAAACAATTTTATTAACCGAAATATCACGGATAACAGCAGGGTAGATGTAAAATCGAATGCCTTAAGCAGATATGTTATGCTGAATTTTCGCTGGTCGCCGCAGAAGTGGAGCGGCACACCTGCACGCAGGAATGGCCGGCAAATGATGCGCAGGGGAGATGGTAGCTTTTATTAAAGGAGTTCTTTTTTATGCAAAGGAAAAACAGGCTGCCCGGTAGATGATACAATTGTTCTGTATCCGCCGGTATAATGATGGTCGCCAGGCAATAATTTAATAAAAATATTTTTCCCCTTCAGATCTTCAAGAGGTTTAGGGTTTTCTTTTGTGCCGTAAAAGCAGTAGACCGGAATTTTAATCTTTTTTACTTCATCTTTTACTTTATAAGTTCTTTGATCATCTCCCAGGTTAATCAGATCTGTAAGGTAGATCTTAAAATCTGTAGACAAAAACGGAGAAAGAAGCTGAAGGGTATTAACTTTTGATTTAAGGTCTGCAGGTAAGCGGTTGTATAAAAAGGGAACTACGTCTGCTCCAAAGGAATAACCGCTCAGTATTATATTTTTAGCTTTCCACAGGGCGCTGTATTTTCTCAGTAACAGAGCGAAGTCATCTGATGTTTGTTCAGGAGTTTTTTGATGCCAGAAATAGGTCCTGCAATTAAACCCTATAACATTGTATCCGGCTTTTGAAAACCTCGTTGCGAGGCTGTCATTAAAAGCCATCCATCCACCGTCACCAGAGAGTAACACGATCATTTTAGATGTAAGCAGATGAGATGAACGATATAAAATAAGGGGAAGCCCGAAATCATTATTTAAAGTTCCCTTGTTTTCAACCGTCCGTTCTTTAAGCAACAAGCTGCAACTATTTAAAAAGACGAGGGAAATAAAACTTAGGAAGATTAATCTCAGGGCTCTTTGTTTTATGATCTGCATACATTTAGATAACGATAATAACGCACCTGGGGAAGATAAGTTATTTAATGGGGATTTATTATGAATTACCCCCTTTCAATGCTTAATTTACCCCTGTTGTAATAACTTTATAGTTTCTTACTTTGTTTGAAACACACCAATTTGAATATAAAGATATAATGAAAAAACTTTTGATCGCCGGAACTTTCCTTTTTTGCCTCGGGGGCAGCTTATTTGCGCAGCAAAACGACTGGGAAAACCCATCGTTGGTTTCGCAGAATAAGGAGCAGCCACACGCTTCTTTTATGCTTTTCAGCAACAGGCAGGACGTAATAAAAGACGATTACAGCCGCTCGCCTTATTACCAGTCGCTTAACGGTAAATGGAAATTCGTGTATGCAGATAAATATGCCGACCGGAGCATGGATTTTTATCGTACTGATCTTGACGATGCACACTGGAGCGAAATTCCGGTCCCCTCCAACTGGGAAATGAAGGGATTTGGAATTCCGATCTATACCAACATCACCTATCCTCATCCTAAAACGCCACCTTATATCGGTGAGAATAATCCGGTAGGAACATACCGAAAAGCCTTTACAGTGCCCGAAAGCTGGGATGGCAGAGAAGTAATGCTTCAGTTTGGCTCTATTACAGGCTGTGCCTTTGTGTATGTCAACGGACAAAAGGTGGGAATGACCAAGGCTTCCAAATCGCCTGCAGAGTTTAATATTACCCGTTATCTTCAGAAGGGGAAGAACCTGCTTGCTGTACAGGTGTTCCGCTGGCATGACGGCAGTTACCTGGAAGACCAGGATTTCTGGCGGCTGAGCGGGATTGAAAGAGATGTCTGTTTGTATTCCCTTCCAAAGCTTACTGTATGGGACTTCTTTGTGAAGGGCGGCCTGGACGACAAGTATACCGACGGACTGTTTAGTATTGCCGTTGATCTGAGGCGGTTCCGTGGAAATAAGCAGTCTGGCACCTTACTTGTTGAAGTGATGGATAAAGGGGGTAAAACTGTGTTCAGCGGGCAAAAAGCAGTATCGTCTGCCGTCGACTCCATACAGACAGTAAATTTCAGCGGTACGGTAAAAAACCCGTTAAAATGGAGTGCTGAACATCCGGATCTTTACGACTGCCTGATCACTCTTAAAGATAATGATGGAGTGGTATTAAGCCTTACCGGCGCCAGGATCGGCTTCAGAAAGGTAGAAATTAAAAACTCGCGGCTTCTGGTGAACGGGATACCTGTAATGGTTAAGGGGGTGAACCGGCATGAGCATGACGATGTGGAAGGCCATGTTCCCCATCGCGAAATGATGATGAAAGATATCAGGCTGATGAAACAGCTTAATATTAATGCCGTACGCACCAGTCACTATCCCAATGACCCTTTGTGGTATAAATTATGCGATCAGTATGGCCTTTATCTTGTAGATGAAGCCAATATTGAAACCCACGGTATGGGAGCTGAACTACAGGGCTGGTTCGATAAATCTAAACATCCTGCATACCTTCCGCAGTGGGCCCCCGCACATATGGAAAGAATCCACCGGCTGGTAGAAAGAGATAAAAATCATCCTTCGGTAATCATCTGGTCTTTAGGGAATGAATGCGGCAACGGTCCCGTCTTTCACGATGCTTATAAATGGATTAAAGAACGGGATAATACACGGATGGTGCAGTTTGAACAGGCCGGTGAAGATGTAAATACGGATATTGTATGCCCGATGTATCCCGGTATTAATTCTATGGAATCCTATGCAGCATCCGGCAAGGTACGTCCATACATTATGTGCGAGTATTCTCATGCCATGGGTAACAGTAACGGAAATTTCAGGGAATACTGGGACATCATCAGAAGCAGCAAAAATATGCAGGGTGGCTTTATATGGGATTGGGTAGACCAGGGTATAAAGACCATGGACGATAACAAAAAGGTATTCTGGGCTTATGGAGGCGATCTGGGTGGCTTCTACTGGCAGAATGACGAAAATGGGGTAGCGGATGGGCTGTTGAGTTCCGACCGTACACCCGACCCCGGAGCCTATGAAGTAAAAAAAGGATACCAGAACGTCTTTATCAGGGAAAAAAATGTTTCTAAGGGGATATTTACTGTGTTCAATGAGTTTGATTTTACCAACCTTAATGAATATTCTATTAAATGGGTGCTTAGCGGTAACGGAAAACCGGTAAACGAAGGTACTGTCGTGTTAAACCTGGCGCCTCATGATCAAAAGGAGATTACACTTCATCTGCCTTTATTTAAGTCGGTTGCCGGTACCGAATATCTGCTCGACTTTTATGTTTACACTAAAAAGGCTACTGAACTTCTTCCGGCCGGCTTTGAAATTGCGCGTGAGCAGTTTAAAACAGCAGGCGATTATTTTGCCAGGGCTGCGGATAAAGGCGGCGATCTGGAAGTTTCGAAGGAAGGTGACAAGCTTAGCTTTAAATCGGGCACGGTGAAAGGTGAATTTGACCTGAAGCGTGGAAGACTGGTCAGTTATACTTCCAACGCAGGAATGTGGTTGGCGCGCTATTTCCCGCAGCCTTATTTCTGGAGGGCGCCTACAGATAACGATTTTGGCAATAATATGCCTTCAAACATGGGTATATGGCGCAGCGCTCATGAAAATATCAAGCTTAAAAATGTAACGGCCGGAGATAAAACTGCCGAAGGCGTGCTTATCAAAATGGAATACGAACTTTCAGCGATCTCTGTTCCTTATACTGTTGAATATCTCATACAGAATGACGGCTCCCTTAAAATAACTGCTTCTATTGACATGACGGGCCGTGACCTTCCTGAATTACCACGGTTTGGTATGCGGATGCAGCTCGACGGGCAATACGATCATCTGAATTATTATGGAAGAGGCCCCTGGGAGAATTACAGTGACCGGAATACGGGGACTTTTATAGGACTTTATAAAGACATGGTGGAGAACCAGTACTATAAAGGATATATCCGCCCTCAGGAGAGCGGTTATAAAACGGATGTAAGATGGCTGTCACTAACCAATGAGAATGGCAGTGGCTTGTTGATAGAGGGCGTGCAGCCAGTTTGTTTCAGCGCTATCAATCATCCGGTGGAGGATTTGGATCCCGGATTAAGTAAAAAACAGCAGCATCCCACAGATCTTCGGCAACGCAAAGATGTCTACCTGAACATAGACTTAAAACAAAGAGGTGTGGGAGGTGATAACAGTTGGGGCGCTCTTCCTCATGACCAGTACCGTTTGCTGGATAAAAAATACTCTTACAGCTATGTATTGAGACTGATTGATAAATAAAGGATAACTATAAAACCGTTGGTGCTGCTGAAAGCGCCGGTATAATTATATAGTTGATAGATATGCTATAAGCAAACAGTCAAACCTGGTTTGCTTATAGCAATCAATCAGACCTCAGATAAATAACTGAAATTCCCGCTTTGAACATCTTATCTTAGTTTTCCTGCAATGTTCCTTATGATATAGATCATAAAGATATAAATGTGTGAATGTTGTAACAAAATTAAATAAATATATAAGTTTGATGCTTTCATAAAGCCTATCTTTAGACAATAAGCATCACCTTGCATTCTTCGTCTGCTTTACGACTGCTTATTCCGATCATACAATATCTAAAAACAAATCAAAATGACAATATTCCCGGCCGCCTTAACCAGACAATTTTCTGCTGCAGGCGATCAGATGATTTTTATGCGGGCTTTTTTCCGCAATATTTTCCGCAGCGATTTCGAATGGAATGAGCTTATCCGCCAGTGTTACATCATTGGCTATAAGTCCCTTTTCCTGGTGGGCATTACCGGGTTTATACTCGGCTTTGTACTTACACTGCAATCGGGACCTACGATGAAAGCTTTTGGTGCCGAAAGTTTTGTTCCCGGAATGGTGGCTATCTCGGTAGTCAGGGAAATGGGCCCGGTGATCATTGCCCTGATCTGTGCAGGTAAAATCTCTTCGGGTATTGGAGCTGAACTGGGCAGCATGAAAGTGAGTGAACAGATAGATGCGATGGAGGTTTCCGGTGCCAATCCGGTACAGTATCTCGTAGTAACGCGTATTCTTGCCAGCACGCTCATGATCCCCCTCCTTACATTGATGGCAGATGCTCTTGCCCTTGCAGGAGGGTTTATGGCATCGAACATTAGTAAAGAAACAAGTTTGACAATTTATTTTAACAAAGCATTTACGTCACTCGACTTTGTCGACCTCATTCCTGCAGTGATCAAAACGGTATTTTTTGGCTTTGCCATAGGGTTTGTGGGTTGTTACAAAGGGTATAATTCTGACAGGGGTACAGAAAGTGTTGGATTGGCCGCAAATTCTGCTGTAGTTTCAGCCTCGCTCTGGATCATCGTGCTGGATGCAATAGCGGTTCAGCTAACTTCTGTTTTTGCCTATAATTAATTAAAGTAATGGATGAAGCTGTAATTGCTATCCGCGATCTTAAAAAGTCGTTTGGTACAAAAGAAGTGCTCTCAGGCATCAATATGGACCTTTTTAAAGGAGAGAACCTTGTTGTGCTGGGAAAGTCGGGGCAGGGAAAGTCTGTGGCTATAAAATGTATGGTAGGATTGCTTACCCACGATTCGGGCAGCCTTAAGATCTTTGGTAAAGAAATAAAAGACCGCTCCGAAGAAGAGATGAAAGAGCTGCGGATCAAAACAGGTTTCCTCTTTCAAAGTGCGGCGCTGTATGACTCTATGACTGTTGAGGAAAATCTTGAGTTTCCGCTTACCCGCGTTCTGAAATTGACAGACAGGGATGAGATCCGGCAGAAGATTGAAGAGCTGCTGGAAGGAGTAGGCTTATTAGATGCTATAGATAAAATGCCTTCCGACCTGTCGGGCGGAATGCGCAAAAGGGTGGGTCTGGCCCGCACCCTCATAATGAAACCCGAAATTATGCTGTATGACGAGCCGACGACAGGGCTTGACCCCATTACATCAAGGGAAATCAGTGAGCTTATTCTGCAGATGCAGAAAAAATATAAAACGTCTTCCGTAATTATTACCCATGATATGGAATGTGCCAGGATCACCGCCGACCGTTTGCTTGTGATGAACGACGGCGTGTTTGTGGCTGAAGGAAATTATGAACAACTGGAGAACGGACAGGATGAACTGGTGCGTTCTTTTTTTAAATAAATTATAATGAAAACGAGTGTGAGTCAAAAGATCAGAACAGGTGCATTTACTGTAGCCGGAATTCTGTTGTTTATTGCCGGTATATTTTTTATCGGAGCAAAGAAGAACATGTTTGATCATACATTTATGATCTATGGAACTTTTAAGAATGTTGGCGGCCTGGAAGAAGGCAACAACGTTCGTTTTGCAGGAATTAATGCCGGAACTGTAAAAAGGATACAAATGCTTTCCGACACAGTGATCAGGATAGATATGCTGATAAAAGAGAAGGTAAGGCCTTTTCTTAAAGTCGACGCGATGGCCGTGATTGGTTCAGATGGCCTGATGGGAGATAAGATGATAACCATTACCCCGGGATCTGAAAACGAAAACCGCTTAATGTCCGATGGATCCCGTATTATTACGGTCAATCCGGTGGATTATGATAAAGTGATCGCGAAGTTGACCAGGGTAGCTGATAATGCTGCGGTTATCACCGGAGAGCTTGCCGGAATGGCCATAAAGATCAGGGAAGGCAAGGGATCTATCGGCAGATTGCTTTATACGGATAATCTGGCTAGAAGCGTTGAAGGGACTGTAAGCAATGCTGAAAGGATAACCGGTTCCCTGGCCCGCATAGCATCGCAGGTTCAATCAGGGAAAGGTTCAATTGGGAGTCTTGTATATACCGATTCTCTTTCTCAGGGATTGGGAAAGACGGTAAATACTGCAAATTCTGCCATGATCACAATAAAGGAAGCTGCTTATGGATTCAGCGAAAATATGAAAGCTTTGCAGGGCAATTTTTTCCTGCGTGGTTATTTTAAAAAGAAAGCTGCCGAAGAAGAAAAAGAATCTGTTGTACACAAGGCAGCGGTTGTACCTGAAGATGTAAGTTCTGATATGGAAGAAAAGGAGCTGAAAGATATCATAGCAGAAGCGCAGAAAGCACTGGATGAAAAACATATAAAGAAATAACCGGCAGAACTTTCCTGAAATAAAAAGGGCAGCAAAACTCGTGTTTTGCTGCCCTTTTTGTTTAATATAATACTTAATTATTTCGCCGGAATGATGTCAATGATCACAGTCCTGTTATAAAAACGCTCTTCGGGAAGATTGTTTTCAAACGGTGAACGGCTCTCATCTTCTCCAAATCCAAAGGTTTCAAATGTCACATTGCTTTTTCCTGATGCAGACAATGCCTGCTCAATGATTTTCTGAGTTTGCATGGCTCTGTTTTGCGATAATTTACGATTGTATTCGACTTCACCGATAATATCTGTATGGCCGTGAACAATTACTGTTGAGCCGCTGGTGATTAAGGGTGATACTACATCCGTCAGGAATTTTCCGTAAGATGCTATCGTGGTCGATTTATTAAAGTCGAACAAAATGCTGTACCGATAGCCCTTTTCAACACTTTCATCTCCGCGAACTAAACTTACTGTACTTTCCTTTTTCACGTTCAGACCTGCTTTAGTTAAACCTGTCATGAATACCTTGTAAGTTCCATCAGGACGGTTACCCAGGATGGTTTTTCCCGGAACGCTTTCCTGATCCCTGGTATAAGGTCCGTAATGCTGCATAATACCTTTTTCATCTGTCATGTCGATCGTCCAGGACTTAAGAAGGGCCTCAGCACCGTCAACATTAAAGATTACGTGACTGTCGAGCGGGTCAGTCTGTGTTGCAAGAATCTGAACAGGTTTCATCATTCCTCCGCCAACTTCCATTAGCAATGCAGGCGAAGCACTGGTTATATCAACACGACGGTCGCCTGCACGCAGAAGTACAAGCTCTTTGTTGCCACCGGGTTGTTCTGAAGGTATCAGTGGCTTTGTGCGCCCTTCCGTTGTAATTCTCGAAGCATCGACTCCGAATGCCGAAACCATATATTGTTTAATATTCTCTGCGAAAGACTTACCTTCTTTAGGCCCGTTACCTGAAGCTCCGGTCAGAGTGATCACGGCATCCGGGTTTGCTCTCATTCTGTCTCCTATAATGTTCAGGATATTATGATATACATTTAACTGCCGGGCAGAGCGGCCAGTGGTATTTGCCGTTTGTTCTTTCTGCAAAACTGTTTCTTTGAAGTCTGTTGCTTCATTTTTTGAGAGAAGTACATAGCGGTTGGGGATTTCAGATGAACCGTTGTCAAAAAATACAGAATTACGAAGCGGTAAAGTTTCACTGACCAAACGTCTTACCGGAACGATTTTAGGAGCACGGACAGCAAAGGTGACTTCACGTACAGGGATTGCTGTAATGGGCGGAACCGTTTCGATCACTTTTGGTGCTTTTCCAAATTTGAGCGCCATTCCGGCCCTCAGGGTGGTTAATGACCAGCTTTCAATATCACGCGGGTCCTGTCCAAAATAGGGATGGAAAGAAACGAATGGCGAAAGGGTAACCTTTGTGCTTTTACCCGCTGCGGAAACCGGAAAATCGTATCCCACACCTATCTGTCCTGAAAATACCGTTTTATTCATCTCGCTGAAATCACCTTCAGCATCCTGTTGTTTCAACTGAGTGTATTCAAATTTTTTCTGTAAACCGAAAGCTATACGCGGGCCGGCGAAAAAGTAAAGATTGGTCGAAGCTACTCCCAAACGTAAACTGGGTTCTACGGTGATGTAGCTTAGATCCGACTTTAATGTTGCCGGGCAGTTACAGGGGGCCACCACACTGTCGAACTTTCCCCCGCGGCCATCATAGCCTACATTCAACATTAAACCCCATAAATGCGACGGGCGGTATTCCATGAGGAGAGAACCATAAGGGCGTACTCCGTTTCCTTTATGAAAGGCGCTTGGAACAATCAATGAATTATTGAGCCTTTGGGTTGTTCCGCTATAAAAATTGATGTTAGCTGCTCCTGATAAACCGAACCACCAGGTCGGTTGTGTATTTTGCGCCTGAGCTATCGTATGGCTAAAAATGATCACCAGCGAACAGATGATACAGCGTTGAATGATTTTATTTATTGGTAACATAATGTGTATATTTTTAGAATGTAAGTAATTATGAATTTATCCCCCGAAGGGGATAAATTATAGTATCTAGGGTTGAATAACGGTGCTGGCATTTAAGGTCACAGCGGTCTGAGCAAGTAACTTGCCGGTAATAATGGCGCCTGTATTTAAAGAGATCAGCGTTTTGCTCAGGATATTTCCACTAAAATTAGAATTAGTGCCTAAAGTTGCCTGTCCGGCCACTACCCAAACAATGTTTTTAGCCTGAGCCCCGCCGATGAGGCTAACTCTGGCACTGTTACTTATGGTAAGATCCTGGGCTATCTGGAAAACCCATGTGTCATTTGCGTTACCCGCCAATGTAACAATGGTGTTCGGGTCCAGAAGAACGCCTGTGCTCCATTTATACAATCCGGGAGGCAGGGTAAGGCCTGAAATATTCCCGGAACCTGTTCCTACGATCGGTGCAGGAGTAACCAGTCCGTTTGCTGTATTGTAGGCAGTCTCCATATCGCTTACCGCAGTAGTCATTTTTGAAGGTGTAGGAGCTGCATAATCAGCTGCGTAAATATTCCCCGTTACCATGGGCGTCCTGGAAAACGTTCCGCTGGCATCCATAATTAATCCGAAGCCGGTTATTGAAGTTGCGGCTGCCGGGCTTACACCGATATTGCCGTTAACCAATGTGATCCCTGTTGTTGAAATTCCTGATTTTGTCAGGATCGAGAAATCACCTGCGCCTCCTAAATCAACAATGCCGGGGCCGACAGGGGGTATCAGGGTAAAATTGGCGGTAATATTCTTGTCGGCATTCATGGTAACCGTTAACGGGTTGGCCGAAGATGTTGCATCTCCGCTCCATGATGTAAACGTATATCCTGCATTTGGCGTTGCTGTAAGCACTACCGTGGTTCCATGGTTGTAAACCGGTTGA
>JAATFW010000249.1 GCA_015654985.1 Sphingobacteriales bacterium
ACTCAATTAAAAGTTTTACTCAATTAAAAGATTTTACGCAGTGTTACGTGTTTTTTTCCAAAGACCGCTCCGGTAGCCTCATGTATGGCAAGCATCTTATCATTAAAGTCGCCAACCCAGGAAAGCTCGAGCTCCTTGTACTGATTTAAAGGGAGTACATATTGCTTTAATTTAATGAACATGGCCGACTCAAGGCCATGATTCTGGTAAGCTTTTTTTGTGCCCATTACTATTGCCCTCATACGCGAGACCCCTTTCCATTGGTAATACAGGAACTTCAATTTCTCAATCAGCCCTAATTTACCCCTGAAAGGTTTAATTATCTGATTAGCATCAGGAAGAATAATAACGAAAGATGCAGGTTCGTTGTTGATATAAGCGAACCAGATGAGATTCTCATCCATGATGATCTTCATCTTATTAAAAGCCTCTGCAATAGTCTGTTTATCAATAGGTACAAAGCTTTCAAAATCCTTCCAGGCATCGTTGTAGATCTCCATGAAATCTGCGGCAAAGCGGTCGATTTCTTTTATGTTTAAATGCTCAAAAGTGTAGCCGGGCTTTTTGATAACCCATTGGGCTATTTTGGTAAAGCGTTCGGGAAAGGGCTTATTAACGTCAAGATGATTGGTGATCTGCTGATATAGGGGATAGAAGCCATAACTTTCAAAAAGAGTTTTATAATAAGGAGGGTTATAATTCATTCCATAAGAGGGCTGAGTGAAGCCTTCTGTCAGGAGCCCCCAGAACGTATCGTTTTCTCCAAAGTTAACAGGACCGTCCATCGCCTGCATATTATGTTTTATCAGCCACTCTTTTGCTGTGTTAAAGAGCATAAATGCGGTATCCTGATCATTGATGCATTCGAAAAAACCAATGCCTCCGGTAGGCTGGGGATAGGAATGAGCCTTTTTATTATTTATAAATGCAGCTATACGGCCAGTAAGATTACCCGAAGAGTCTTTGGCGATCCACCGGGTAATGATTCCATGCTGATGAAAATTATTTTTTGCAGGATTGAAAACATTTTCTATATCGTTATCAAGCGGACACACCCATACAGGATCATTCCTGTATATTTCCCTTGCTACTTTTAAAAATTCTTTTTTTGTTTTTTTATCCTTAACTTCCGTAATAACCATATAATAATAGCAATAAAATGCTTAGGTGTGATACCCACAGCCCTTATTCAGATCACCCCCTGCACAAATCAGTACTTTTACGGGCAAAACTGCATGAGAATAAAAAAGTACTCAGTATCTTAAATTCTTTTTCAATACTTATATTTAAGAATTAATAGTCATCGTCATCATCAAACTCATTGAAATCGTTGAACCCTCCAAGATCTTCCAACGGTTCATCAAAGTCGTCGTCGTCATCATCAGCAAAGCGTTTGCTGGCTTTAGGATCCTCGGGTTTAATGTTAGAACTTTTAGCGCCGCTTACTGTGCTCTTACTTGTTCCTGGCTTCTTTTTAGGCGTTTTCATTGTAAAAAAGTATTCGGTTAAAGCTTTGTATAAAAATAAAAAGAATTTAATATTCAGCGATATTTATTTTTTATCGATCCTCAAAAATAAAATAAAATCAATTTGCCCGAAACTGAGAATGAAAATTATTCAGCTTTTTCTCCAATTTCATTTACTTCGGTATTAATATCCTTTAACTGAGGGAGTTCAGAACTGTTGTTAATGCCGAAATAATCCATAAATAACGAGCTTGTTCCATAAAGCAGGGGTTTCCCCACCGTTTCGGCCTTCCCTGTAATATTGATGAGCTCTTTTTCCAGGAGCTTCTGTATACTATAATCACAGTTAACCCCTCTTATCTGTTCTATTTCCAGCTTTGTAACCGGCTGCCGGTATGCAATTATAGCAAGTGTTTCCAGGGCTGCCTGACTTAATTTTTTCTTTGACCTTTGTACCTGAAGATAATGGATCACTCCATAATACTCCTGTTTTGTGAGAAACTGAAACCCGCCGTTAAGTTCAACCAGAGCGATTGGGTAGCTTTCATTATCGTACTTTTTTTTTATCTCTGTTAAATAAGCTGTAAGATCATTTTCGCTGATCTCAGTTTCCAGAGCTGCCTGCAGCACCTGCCTGATTTCAGCTATTGATACGCTTTGTTCGGAAGCAAAAATTAATGCTTCGATATTTAATTTAATATTCTCCAATTTCAATCTACAAACGTACATGAATTTATGATTACACACAAACAGGATAAAGAGGGATGAAGAGGAATCGTGAAATGGGTAAAAAAAAGCGGTGAAACTTTTGGGAAGCTTCAGCCGCTAAACACACACTTAGATAAAAATATTTTTAATCCTTAATATTATAGATCACATACAATAATACATTTAAAGGATATTTATTAATTAGTGTAATTGAGTAAGTGGTACTTATGAGTTAGTAAACGGTTTTTAGCGGAATATCAATTGAAACCTCAGTCCCCCCGGAAACTACTGGTTCGACCTTGATTGTGATGGCGCTTTGCCTGAATTTATTCAGAAGGCTGATCCTTTGAATTGTCAGTTTCATTCCTTTGCTGATGTGGTCGCTGTTTTTTAACCGTATGGAATTATCTATGCCTATTCCATCGTCGATGATTTTAATATGTAAAAAGTTATTGTCTTTTTTTATAAGTATTCTGATGCTGCCGGGACTGTCTTTTGGCATAATACCATGCCATATTGCATTTTCAACGTAAGGTTGCAAAAGCATTGAGGGAATGTAAGTTTCCTGTAAATCAATTTCTTTGCCGACATCCAGGCTATAATTCATTTTATCGCCAAACCTCAATTTCTCCAGCGAGAGATAGAGGTTAAGGTAGTTAACCTCTTCTTCAACATTTATATAGCTCTTATTGCATATATCAAGATTCTTTCGGATCAGCCTGGCAAAGCCTGTTAATACCTGATTGGCCATCGCGTTCTCTCCCGTATTTATAAAGTACTGAATAGAGTTCATTACATTAAAGATGAAATGAGGGTTCATCATAGCCTGCAAAGCTTGCTGTTCGAGGGAAATGATGCGGGTTTTTACAAGTAATCTCTCCTTTTCATGAGATTGCTTTACCTTGAAATAATAGCGTATCGCTAAAAATAAAACGCTACCGGTTGCAAGGATAGAAAAAAGCAAGAACCACCATGACTTCCAGAATGGCTGGCTTATGGTGAAATCGATTTGCAGTGGCCTGCTCCAGGAGGTGTTTAAACTGCGGGCCCTTATCTGTAATTGATAATTTCCGGGTTCAAGAGAACCAAACTCAATTGTATTTCCCTGTGTCTCAGACCATTTTAGCTTCCGTGTGAGCCTGTAACTGTATACTATACGGGAAGGATGGCTGAAATCCAGAGCAATGTAACTAACGGTAATGTTATTCTGAGTATAAGGCAGGTTGCAATTTCCGCCAGGTTTAAAGGGCTTTTTGTTTGCCTGTACCTCCTTTAAATAAATGCGGGGCGCGGCCTGGACTGAATTACCGGCAGGCCTGAAGACAGACAATCCATTATTTGTAGCAACATACACGGTATCGTTTTCAGCAAAAATATCATTGACTTCATCTGAAATAAGCCCGTTCTCTGTGCTGTAACTGTTGACCCTGTAAGCCGGTCTGCTGAAGCTTATTTTGCTGATTCCTCTTCCTGTAACAACCCAGACTTTATCTTTTTCGGGAAAAACCCTTTTACAGATGTTGCTTGCCAGTCCGTCTCCTGTAGTAATGATCTGTACCAGCTTATCATTCCTGATGATGAAAACTCCAAAGCCATAGGTAGTACATATGATGGTTTTATCAGGAAGCTCAGCGATATCTGTAATCCGCTGTCTTAAATCAGGGAACCCTTGATACAGAGCTGTTATTTTTCCTTTATAAAAGTATTGGAGCCCCTGAATATTGGAAAACCAGAGACGTCCGGCAGAATCATAATAAACAGTAAAGGCCCGGTTCAGAAAGTGGGGGCGGGGCAAAATTTCTTTTTTGGGATTGAACTGCAACGGAAAATTTTTCGTGGTAACATATACCCCCGATGCCAGTGCTACGGCAATTTCTCCTTTTGGACCAATGCTAAACGATTTTAGGGCATAAGTACGATTGCTGCCTTTTAAAATGCTGATCTGTTTGCCCCCGGAAGTTACTTCGATAAGATTATTTTCGGAGGCATACCATAGGGACCGTGTCTCTTTACTATAATATAACCGTTTAACGGGACTGTAAATATTGCCGGGATTGAAAGTTTTGTGGATTACTTTCTTTCCGGAGCTGAGGATATCCAGATTGCCTGTTCTTAACCCTAAAAATACGTCATTCTTTACTTTGATAATGCTATTGACAGCGTTGCTGCTTAAACCGTCTTCAGTGGTAAAATGGGTTACTGACCGGGAGTAAAAGGGCAGCATGTAAACACCGTTCCCGATAGTGGAAATCCAGACATTGCCTTGCATATCTTTCATTATACCAGTGATGTTCTGTCCCTTTAAATGAATTTCCGGCGTGTGATCTGTTGCTTTAAAAAGAAGTAAGCCTTTTCCCATGGTTCCAACCCAAAGCTTTTGCTGATCATCCCGTAAAAAACTTCCTGTGACTGTATTGGTAATGCCGCTGAGCTTTGACAGGACAGTGAACAGCCTGTTGCTGTATTGTATCAATCCCTGATCCGACAGATATAATAACTTGCCATGGTTGTTATTCAAAAATGATTTTGGCAAAAGAGGAAAATTGTTTGTTTGAAGAAAGATAAATTTATCTCCCTTATATGTAAGGATCTGTTTTTTTCCAAAAACTATAATTTCATTACGATCATCCTGAGTTATATAACAATTGGAGAAGGAATAATCAGGAGAGGTATAAAACCTGATGCTGTTACCAGGCCCTATTCTGAGGAGCTTATTCTGATTTGTTGTAAACCAAAGCCGGTGCCGGGAGTCTTCAAAGAACGACATAAAGGTGGCATTGCAAATACTCTTTTTTAACAGGGGATTATTTGTTGTATTATAGAATTTTCTATTATAATAATAACTAAGCTTACCATTTAATGTAAGAAACCAAATGCGTCCTGCTGAATCTTCCTGGATCTTTAGTACTTCGTTGTCTGACAGTCCGTTATCCATAGTGAATAATTCAAATTTCTGACCGTCGAAACGATTCACCCCGGTTTCGGTAGCAAACCAGATAAACCCCTTCGAATCCTGAAATGTGTAATATATTGTTGAATTGGCAAGCCCGTCCTTTACAGAGTAGTTCCTGAAATTAAGAGTTTCTGCCTGTGTGCTAAAACAGCAGAGACAGAGGATAATTCTTAATCCATAACATATAATTCTTAATCCGTAATTCTCAATTTTCATGCCTTGAAATACGTTTTTGCTTTTTCCTGAAACTCATTTGCCCGTCTTCTGGAGACAGGAAGTATAGTTTCGTCGTTCAGGGTAACCTGTAAACCATTTTTATGGGAGTAGCCTTTAACGTATTTGAAATTAACGATTACTGATTTATGGATCCTTGCAAAATTCCCGTTATCCAGAACCTCTTCAAATTCCTTCAGAGGTTTTGCAGTAATTATTTTTTCCCTGGTTTTAAGGTGAAAAATAGAGTAGTTGCTGTCTGCCTCAATATATATAATGTCACCGGTGTCAATAACAGTAAAACCATAGGTGTTGGATAATGTGATTTTGCTTTCCCTTGCAGTGTTTTCCTGAACCAAGGGACCGGGGTTATCTGTAGTTTCGGAAGAATTTCTGGCTGCATTGAGATAAAAAACCCTGTCTGCCGCCTTTTTTACAGATGCTTTTAATTCATCAATATCAATTGGTTTTAAAAGATAATCTATTGCACTGGCTTTCAAAGCCTGAAGAGCATACTGATCATAGGCAGTAGTGAAAATAACCATTATATTTTTACTCTGAAGATCTGGAAGAAGATCAAAACCACTTTCTTTGGGCATAGCAATATCCAGGAAGGCCAGGTCGAAATGCCGTTCGTCAATTAGCGCGCGTGCTTCTGCTACTGATTTTGCAATACCAGCCGTCTGAACATTCTGACAATGTTCCTGGAGTAAGAAATACAACGATTTTCTGCTGTATTCCTCATCGTCAACAATAAGCGCATTCAGCATCATAAGGCAAATTAGTAAAAAAAAGTTGAAAGTTGAAAGTTGAAGGTTGAAGGTTGTGGGTTGTGGGTTGTGAGTTGCGGGTTGCGGGTGGAAAGTTGCAGGTTGCAGGTGCGCGGATATCTGGTGTGGCAGGGAATGGATGGTAAAAAGGAAACCGGACTGTAGCAGGGAGAGATGCAGCGGCAATCATAGCGCGGTTTAATGTTGTTTGTATTATTCCCGGGCGGAAAGGCGTATTGTGCTCAATAACCATTGAGCATGATCCTTGAACCCGCAACCTACAACTTTCAACTAATTAATAGTTAATCGTCTGTTCTTCAATTTGAGAAGGGACGTCCCTGAAGCCATATCGCTGGTTACGCAACTGGGGTTCGAAACCGGCTTCAAGTATAGCCTGCTGAATTCCCGACGCGGTAAAGCTATGAGGTGCGCCGGCAGCGCTTACTACATTTTCTTCAATCATGATTGATCCAAAATCATTAGCACCGGCATGTAAACATATCTGGGCAACATTTTTACCAACTGTAAGCCAGGAAGCCTGAATGTTTTTAATGTTGGGGAGCATGATCCTGCTCATGGCTATCATGCGGATATACTCGTCGGCACTAACCTCATTACTGATGCCTCTTACGCGTTTAAGAAGGGTGCCGTCGTCCTGGAAAGGCCATGGGATAAATGCGATAAAGCCGTTTTCATTTTCGGGCTTTTCTGATTGCACCTGTCTGATCCATACCAGATGTTCAAAGCGTTCTTCAGTGGTTTCCACATGCCCGAACATCATGGTAGCTGAAGTGGTAAGCCCGAGCTTATGGGCAGCACGCATCACATCAAGCCATTCCTGTCCGCCGCACTTCCCTTTGGAAATGAGCCTTCGCACACGGTCATTAAGGATCTCGGCGCCTGCTCCCGGAAGGGAATCCAGTCCTGCTTCTATCAACGCTTTTAATACCTCTGTATGGCTCATTCCCTCTAGTTTTGAAATATGAGCAATTTCGGGAGGCCCCAGAGAATGCAATTTCAGAGTAGGATAGAGCTCTTTAAGCTGTTTAAATAAATTGGTGTAGAATGACAGTCCAAGATCGGGATGATGTCCTCCCTGCAGCAGAAGCTGATCTCCGCCATATCTGAATGTTTCTTCTATTTTCTGTTTATATGTCTCAATATCTGTGATATAACTGTCGGGGTGACCAGGACGGCGGAAGAAATTGCAGAACTTACAATTGGCTATGCACACATTGGTAGTGTTCATATTGCGGTCTATCTGCCAGGTAACCTTACCGTGAGGGACCTGTTGTTTCCTTAACTCATTAGCCGTATACATCAGTTCGGATGTAGTGGCATTTTTAAAGAGGTAAACACCTTCTTCTATAGAAAGAAAATCAAATTCTAACGCACGCTGAAGCAAATCCCTGGTATTCATCTTTGCAAAGATAAGTACTGTTATGTCCTTTTCATACTTAAAAAGTTAAAGCAGGTCATGTTAAGGTAATTTAGTAAGGTAACGGAAAGCAATTACACAGGTTAGACCGGAATGATTTACGGCTTTTTTATTTCCTGCTTAAGATATGATTTGCAATTTTAACCGCATGTTCCCTTGAGTTTTCTATAAAGTAGGTATGCGTATCCATACCGCCGCAAACTACTCCCGCCATATAAATCCCGCGGACATTGGTTTCCATAGTTTCGGGGTTATGGGAGGGAAGTTTCCTGCCGTCAATAGAACAATGGATGCCGATTTCTTTGAGAAAATTAAAGTTGGGACGGTATCCCGTCATCGCAAGGACAAAGTTATTCTCTATAGTAAGCTTTCCGCCGGGAGTGATAATACCGATCTCCGTTTCTCTTATTTCAGAAACTGAAGAATTAAAATAGGCTTTGATACTACCTTCCTTAATGCGGTTTACAATATCCGGCCTTACCCAGTATTTAACCCTCGGGTCAATTTCTGAACCTTTGATGATCATGGTGACTTCTGCTGATTTGCGGTAGGTCTCCAGTGCCGCATCTACAGCCGAATTACCTGCACCTATTACTGCTACTTTCTGCAATGCATAATAATGCGGGTCGTTATAATAATGATCTACTTTTGGAAGATCTTCTCCGGGAATATTCAGTTTTACCGGCACATCGTAAAAACCGGTAGAAACTATTATATTCTTCGCCAGATAATCAGCCTTCTGTGTTTGAACTATAAATCCTCCGTCCGTTCCTGAAACTTTGATAACAGCTTCGAACAGATTAATACGGAGATTGTAATGAAGAGCTGCTCTGCGGTAATATTCAAGTGCTTCAGCCCGTGTTGGTTTCAGATTTACAGATACAAAAGGAATTCCGCCAATTTCTAATTTCTCTGAAGTAGAGAAAAAAGTCATGTTAACGGGATAGTTGTATAGCGAATTAACGAGGCAACCTTTCTCAATAATAACATAGGAAAGGCCTGCTTTGCTTATTTCAATTCCACAGGTAAGCCCTATAGGGCCTGCGCCGATGATCAGTACATCTATATGTTGCATTCTGGTTTCATCTATAAAACTGTTCTTCAAAGGAAGAAGAGAGACCGATGAACTTGTTTTATATGCAGCTTTATGTAAACTTGCATATAAACAAGTTTATCTTAGTTTGAGAAATGTTTCCGGCAGGATAGCTATAAGCCTGAGGTCAAAGCTTTGCTTTAGCCCCGGGCTTATGAGTTAAAGAATTATTTTGCTGCGGCCTTTGCATAATCAGCAAGGAACTGAGCGAGGCCATTATCAGTTAAGGGATGCTTCAGTAGTCCTGCAATTACAGAAAGGGGAGCTGTAACGACGTCGGCTCCGAGTTTAGCACATTCAACGATATGCATCGAATGACGTACAGACGCTGCCAGTATCTGAGTGGTATAGCCGTAATTATCGTAAATGGTACGGATATCTTCTATCAGCGTTAATCCGTCGGTAGAAATGTCATCCAGGCGGCCAATGAAAGGCGATACATACGTTGCTCCTGCTTTAGCTGCAAGTAAAGCTTGTCCGGCAGAAAAAACCAGGGTACAGTTTGTTTTTATTCCTTTTGAAGTAAAGTATTTGATAGCTTTTACTCCGTCTTTGATCATTGGAACCTTAACAACAATCCTCTTATGGAGTTTAGCAAGGGCTTCGCCTTCGGTAACGATCTCATCGAAGGTTGTTGCAATTACTTCTGCGCTTACATCACCATCAGTTATTTCGCATATCGCTTTATAATGATTGATAATATTGTCGTGCCCGGTTATTCCTTCTTTAGCCATAAGGCTCGGATTGGTAGTAACTCCATCCAGAACTCCCATATCGTGAGCTTCTTTAATCTGTGAGAGGTTTGCAGTGTCGATGAAAAATTTCATTTGGTTAAAATTATTTATTAATGAGTGGATCTTTTTGTACTCCGGTGGCGATAATTTCAGACAGGATAGATCTTTTTTGATCCTGAAGCCTTTGCGTAAATCTCAGAATGTTAATTGCAAAACGGAGAGTTTTGTCAATTATCGGATTATCTTGAATTGGAATTTTACCGGCCATCAGCTAATTGTCAAATTAATAATTGACAAATTAGAAAAAAAAATGGGCTAGCACCTTCTATCGCACCGCTACAACTCTCTACCCTTGCTGCGTTCCCACCCTGGGGGAGTTCAAGAGGAGCTGGTCGTAGAAGACTAACCCGGGGCAAATATAGGAAATAAAGGAAAGCTTTAAAATGTATTTTGAATATTTTTCGAAATGGTGTAACTTAGAGATTCTTTCTACTATGAGCGATACATCAAAATTGTTTAGAGGAGAGTATGATTTAGTATTTTATTAAAGTTTTATAATTAATTTTAATAATTTATCAATAATTCTTATGTTTGTTATAGAGAATTAAAGAATAAACAAAAATTGTTGAATTGTCCTGTTATTGAAGCGAAATCTTTAATTTCGTAATACTTGCATTTATAAAATCTGATGAAACAAAATGACCAGCAGGGCCTTTATCGCCCTGAATTTGAACATGACTCTTGTGGTGTAGGTTTTATTACACATATTAATGGCCACAGGTCGCACCAGATCGTCTCAGATGCTTTGACTATTCTCGAAAATATGGAGCATAGGGGCGCGTGCGGTTGTGATCCTGAAACCGGGGATGGTGCCGGAATTTTATTACAGATACCCCATGAGTTCTTCATGGAAGAATGTATATCACTTGATATTCTCCTTAATGAACCAGGACATTACGGAGTGGGAATGATCTTCTTTCCAAAAGACATTACAGCTAAAGAATCATGCCGGGCCGCGGTAATCAGTTCTGCCGAAAGACTTGGCTTACCGCTTTTAGGCTTCAGGAAACTTCCTGTTGATGCTTCTGTGGTTGGAGAAACGGCACTTGCTGTTGAGCCTTCTGTTGAACAGGTATTTATAGGCCGCCCTTCCAATATCAATAATGATGAAGATTTCGAGCGTAAATTATATGTGTTAAGACGGCTCATCAGTAAAACTGTTAGTGAAACGGTAAATAACGGAAGCGATTTTTACATTGCATCTATGTAGTGCCGTGTGGTTGTATATAAGGGACAGCTTACAACCTACCAGCTCAGGACCTATTATACCGATCTTGCAGATTCCCGTCTTACATCTGCATTTGGTATGGTGCACAGCCGCTTTTCAACCAATACATTTCCCTCCTGGAAGCTGGCCCAGCCATTCCGGTTTATGGCCCACAACGGGGAAATCAATACTCTTACCGGAAACCTTAACTGGTTTTACTCTGGTTTAAGGTCGTATGCCTCTTCTTATTTCTCTTCAGAAGAGATGGACATTATTCTGCCGGTAATCGATGCTAATCAGTCTGATTCAGCCTGTCTTGATAATGTGGTGGAAGTATTATTTCATACAGGCCGTTCACTGCCGCACGTCATGATGATGCTGGTTCCCGAGGCCTGGGATGGAAATGAACAGATGGATCCCCTGAAGAAAGCATTTTATGAATTTCATGCCACTTTAATGGAACCATGGGATGGCCCGGCAGCTCTTACATTTACTGATGGAAAGCAAATTGGAGCTCTTCTTGACAGAAATGGCCTTCGTCCGTTACGTTTTGCCGTTACTAATGATAAGAGGGTAATTGTGGCTTCAGAAGCAGGTGCTTTGCCTGTGCCAGAAAATATTATTGTAAAAAAGGGCCGTCTTCAGCCCGGAAAAATGTTCCTGATAGATATTGCCGAAGGCGAAATTATTACCGATCAGGAGATAAAGCACAAAATGGCTTCGGCACAGCCTTATGGTGAGTGGCTCGAAAACTATAAGATCAGAATGGAAGAACTTCCTGAACCACGGGTGGCTTTTACCAATCTCTCTAAAGAATCGGTGATGAAATACCAGCAGGTATTTGGTTATTCGCGCGAGGATATAGAAACGATCATCAAGCCTATGGCTGTGGATGGCAAAGAGCCTATAGGATCTATGGGCACGGATGTACCGCTGGCTGTGCTTTCTGACCGTCCGCAGCATATATCCAGCTATTTTAAACAATTCTTTGCGCAGGTAACCAATCCTCCGATCGACCCGATCCGGGAGAGAATGGTGATGAGTTTATCTACATTTATCGGAAGTAACGGGAACTTGTTTGATGAGGATAAAATGCACTGCCATTGTGTAGCGCTGCAACATCCTATACTTAGCAATAATGAACTTGAAAAGCTCAGGAGCATTGATACCGGCATGTTCCATGCCAAAACCCTTCAAACTTACTTTAAGGCCGACGGACAACCCGGTTCATTAAAGAGCGGGCTCGAAAGACTTTGCCGTTATGCAGAAGATGCCGTAGATGATGGCTTTGAAGTATTGATCCTCTCCGACAGGGCAATTGATTCAGAACACGCACCAATCCCTTCCCTGCTGGCGGTTTCTACCATACATCATCATCTGATCAGAAAAGGATACCGCGGTCAGGTCGGTCTTGTTGTAGAAGCCGGAGACGTGTGGGAAGTTCATCATTTTGCCTGTCTGCTGGCCTTCGGTGCTACTGCAATTAATCCCTATCTTTCCCTGGCTACCATCCAGACACTGAAAGAAGAAGGTATGCTCGAAAGTTCTCTTGATTTTAAATACCTTTCTAAAAACTATATTAAGGCTGTTTGCGATGGCCTGCTCAAGATTTTCTCAAAAATGGGAATTTCCACTTTGCAGTCTTATCACGGAGCCCAAATCTTTGAGATACTTGGTATTAATAAAGACGTTGTAGATAAATATTTTACAGGTGCGGTAACGCGTATCGGCGGACTTGGGCTTGATGAGATAGCCAGGGAAAGTCTGTTTAAACATAACCAGGGTTTTCTCCATTCGAAATCAGAAGAACAGTTATTGCCTGAAGGCGGTATCTATCAATGGAAAAGAAGGGGCGAAGCTCACTTATTTAATCCTCAGACAGTTCATCTGCTTCAGCAGGCGGCACGTACAGGCGACTATTCCGTTTATAAGCAATATGCCAAACTGATAAACGATCAGTCGGAAAAGATGTACACTTTGCGTGGCTTGTTTGATTTTGCCCACCATCGCGAGCCTGTATCTCTGGAAGAAGTAGAACCTATCGAATCGATCATGAAACGCTTTGCTACAGGTGCTATGTCGTTCGGGTCCATCTCTCATGAAGCACACAGTACACTGGCAATTGCTATGAACCGCATTGGAGGTAAGAGCAATACCGGCGAGGGGGGAGAGGATGAGATAAGGTATACCCCATTAGTCAATGGCGATTCCATGCGCTCGGCAATTAAGCAGGTAGCTTCCGGACGTTTTGGCGTTACTTCTTATTATCTGACAAATGCAGACGAGCTTCAGATAAAAATGGCCCAGGGTGCGAAACCTGGTGAGGGCGGGCAATTGCCCGGACATAAAGTGGACGACTGGATTGCAAAGGTTCGTCACTCTACCCAGGGAGTGGGACTTATTTCTCCGCCTACGCATCACGATATTTATTCAATTGAAGACCTTGCACAGTTGATCTTTGATTTGAAAAACGCCAACAGGAATGCCCGTATTAATGTCAAGCTGGTTTCCAAGGCTGGTGTGGGTACGATTGCTGCCGGGGTAGCTAAAGCCCATGCCGACGTAATCCTGATTGCCGGTTATGATGGCGGCACTGGTGCTTCGCCTATCAGCTCTATAAAACATGCCGGATTACCATGGGAGCTCGGACTCGCTGAAGCGCATCAAACCCTGGTACGGAATAAACTGAGAAGCCGGGTAGTACTTCAGACCGACGGTCAGCTTAAAACCGGACGGGATGTAGCTGTTGCTGCTCTTCTGGGTGCAGAAGAATGGGGTGTGGCTACGGCTGCCCTGGTTGCAGGAGGCTGTATCATGATGCGCAAATGCCATCTCAATACCTGTCCTGTGGGGGTTGCCACCCAGGACCCTGAATTACGTAAACTGTTTAGCGGAAAACCCGAACATATTGTTAACCTGTTTCGCTTTATTGCAGAAGAACTTCGTGAGATTATGGCTGACCTGGGCTTCAAAACAATCAATGATATGGTAGGCCGTTCTCAGTTCCTGAAAGTTCGTGAAGGTAATATGCACTGGAAGGCCCGTACGCTGGATCTTTCTGCTATCCTTCATCCTGTAACGAACCCTTCAAAACAAACTTTATATAACAGTGAGTCGCAGGACCATGGAATGGATAATATTCTCGACTGGCAGTTGCTGGAACATGCGCAGCAGGCACTGGAAAGTAAAACTCCGGTTTTCGGAGCTTTCGCAGTAAGGAATACCGACCGTACGATCGGAACCGTGCTTTCCAACGAACTGTCTAAGCGTTACCATTCGGCAGGCTTACCCGACAATACCATCAACTTTAAATTCACTGGTTCGGCAGGACAAAGCTTTGGGGCTTTCTGCGCCAAGGGAATTTCTTTTGAGCTTGAGGGTGAAGCGAATGACTATGTAGGTAAAGGCCTTTCAGGCGCAAGGTTAGCGATCTATCCGTCTGCTGAAAGTACACTTGTTCCTGAAGATAACATCATCATCGGTAACGTAGCGCTTTATGGTGCAACATCCGGTGAATTGTATGTAAGGGGACAGGCAGGAGAACGATTTGCGGTACGTAACTCGGGTGCTATTGCGGTAGTTGAAGGAGTAGGCGATCATGGCTGTGAATACATGACAGGGGGAAGAGCACTGATCCTTGGGAAAACAGGCCGGAACTTTGCTGCCGGTATGAGCGGAGGGATTGCCTGGGTATATGATGTGGATGGCAATTTTGCTGATAACTGCAACCCCGAAATGGTGGACCTTGATCCTCTGACAGGGGAGGATGAGGAACAGATCATCACCCTTCTTAAAAAACATCTTCAGCTTACTCAAAGCCATCTGGCTCTTTACCTGCTGAGTAACTGGAGCGACGAATGCCGCCGGTTTATCAAGGTATTCCCCAAAGAGTATAAAAAAGTTTTACAACACGCACAATATCAACCAGCCAACTAACAATAATGGGAAAAGTGACAGGATTTAAAGAATACGGAAGGGAACTGCCTCCTAAAAGGCCACCCCAGGAACGTATTAATGACTATAAGGAATTTACCGGATGTTTTACTGAGGATAAACTGAACCACCAGGCTGCCCGCTGTATGAATTGCGGAATACCTTTCTGCCATTCAGGCTGCCCCCTGGGAAATATTATTCCTGAATTTAATGATGCCGTTTATAAAGAGAACTGGGAAGAAGCTTACCGCATATTATCTTCCACCAATAACTTCCCTGAATTTACCGGACGTATTTGTCCGGCTCCATGTGAATCCGCCTGCGTATTAGGAATTAATAAGCCGGCGGTTACTATTGAGGAAATAGAGAAGCATATTATAGAAATTGCCTTTTCCAAAGGTCTTGTACATGCGAAGGCGCCTCTTATCCGCTCAGGCAAGACTGTGGCGGTAATAGGGTCGGGCCCTTCAGGCCTTGCTGCCGCAGCCCAGCTTAACAAAGCAGGGCATTCTGTAACCGTGTTTGAGCGTGATGATAAGCCGGGAGGGCTGCTGAGATATGGTATTCCTGATTTTAAACTTGAGAAATGGGTGGTTGAACGGCGTGTAAGCCTGATGGAGGAAGAAGGTGTGGTATTTAAATGTAATACCGAAGCCGGTAAGGATATTTCTGCTGATGAACTTTTGCGCAGCTTCGATGCTGTAGTTCTTGCCGGCGGTTCAACAATTCCGCGTAATCTTCCGGTACCGGGCAGAGATCTGAAGGGTGTATACTATGCCATGCAGTTTCTTAAACAACAAAATAAGAGAGTAAGTAATATTGCTGTCTCCGAAGAACCTATTCTTGCTGCAGGAAAGGATGTGATCGTAATAGGAGGGGGAGATACCGGCTCTGACTGTGTAGGTACTTCTAACAGACAAAAGGCGCATTCGGTCATTCAGTTTGAGCTAATGCCCAAACCTCCGGCCTCCCGTACTGAAAGTATGCCATGGCCTACTTATCCGATGGTACTTAAAACCAGTTCTTCTCACGAAGAAGGTTGCGAACGTTTCTGGGGTATTAATACAAAGGAATTTGTAAGCGATGCAGAAGGGAATCTTAAAGGTGTACGTGTAGTAGATGTAGAGT
>JAATFW010000309.1 GCA_015654985.1 Sphingobacteriales bacterium
ACAGCTTCCATTGTTTCTTCAATGGGGGTGGTTGTATCAGGCCAGTGGATCTGGTAGAGATCTATATAATCAGTGCCCAGCCTCCTCAGGCTATCCTCACATTCCTTTATAATGCTATCTTTTCCAGCATACTTGTAAATGTCGATATCCTGCCCTTCGTTATTTTTGCTCTTAAAGCCAAAAGCTCCTTTTTTTAAATCCCACCGCATACCATATTTGGTCAGTATCTGAACCTTATCCCTCGGCAACCCTTTTATTGCCTCCCCAACAATCTCCTCGCTCAGGCCCTGACCGTAAACAGGTGCGGTATCTATAGAGGTAACACCCAGATCATAAGAAGCCCGGATTGCTTCAACAGCGTCTTTTCGTTCAGTTCCTCCCCACATCCACCCACCGGCGGCCCATGACCCAAAGGTAATTACCGAAAGCTGCAGTTCTGATTCTCCTAATTTCCTGTATTCCATATTATTTATTATTAAAAGCGAAAACGCAATTTTACCTGAAATAAAATGCAGAATGTAGCATTTAACGTAATTCTTCCGTAATATTTACCATAGACAGCACATACATGAAGATAATAACAGGAGCCTTCGTCATTCTGATTCTGCTTATAAACAGTTGCACAACAAAAGATAATTTGTGCGAAGCAGTATCCTGCGAGACTCCATCTGCGTACCTTAGAATACAATACATTGATAAAGAGACCAATAAGGATCTTTTATTTTCAGAACACGCCCCGTTTCAAACAACTGATCTGAGAATTAACAGTTCTTCTTACGGTGGAAGCCTTCCTTTTAAAATAGACAGCATCGACAGAGATCACCAGTATATCAGCATTATTTCACAGGGTAACGAGACTTTTACACTCAAGCTGGGAAACAAAGATCCTGATATAATTTCGATTCAATCAAAACTGATAAAAAGTGACTGCTGCGGGAGTCTGGAAATTACAAAGCTGACATTAAACCAGAATGAGTTTTGCAAAAGCTGCTCCCCTTTGCAAACTATTGTAATAAAAAAATAAAAGAGGCAAGCCCTATATTGAACTTACCTCTTTTTATTATAGTGTTGTTAAAAATACCTTATAGCATTTCTATACCTTCAACTCACACCTCCTGCATTCGCAACTTTCAACTTTCAACTTTCAACTTTCAACTTTCAACTTTCAACTTTCAACTTTCAACTTTCAACTTTCAACTTTCTATCCGCCTACCCATTTGACAATGCAGATGCCCCGCTTACAATTTCTGTAAGTTCCGTAGTGATCGCAGCCTGTCTTGCCTGATTGTATGCAAGTTTGAGAGACCGGATCAGTTCGCCCGCATTATCTGTTGCTTTATCCATTGCAGTCATACGTGCTCCATGTTCTGAAGCATGTGAGTCAAGCACCGCTTTATACAACTGGATCTTAATTGACTTTGGAATCAGCTCATTAACGATCTCTTCCTGTGCCGGCTCGAGTATATAATCAACTTTTGATTGCTCACCGGAAACATCCGTATTCATAGGAAGAGGAAGAAGCTGTTCGGTAACCAGGAATTGAATACCTGCATTTTTGAACTGGTTATAAACCACCTCGACCCGGTCGAAGCTTCCATTAGCAAAACCCTTCATGATAGAGTCTGTAACAGCCGAAACATTTTCAAAGGTCAGGTTGGAAAACAGCTCATTATTATTACCGATCACATTGTATTTCCTTCGTTCGTAATAATCCTGGGTCTTCTTTCCGATAGCAATAACACTTACATTTCCATTCTTGTACTGCTCATTATATTTTTCGGAAATTAACAGATTAACCGCCTTGATCACGTTGGCATTAAAAGCACCTGCCAATCCCCTGTTAGAAGAAACCGCAACGATTAAAACCCGTACAGGCTCACGCTCCAGGATAAAAGGAGAGGAAGAATCTTCCAGGCTCGCAGAAAGATTGCCCAGAATATCCTTTAATTTATTAGCGTAAGGACGCAACTGCACAATAGCATTTGTAGCTCTTTTAAGCTTTGCTGCCGAAACCATTTTCATAGCTTTTGTGATCTGCTGCGTTGAGCTTACTGATGCGATCCTGTTTCTTACTTCTTTTAAATTAGCCATTCTTTCTGAGTTCAAAGTTGAGGGTTGCTGGTTCCGGGAATCTTACAACCCGCAACCCACAACATACAACATTAATAATTCGCTGCCAGTTCCTTTGCTACTGTTTCAAGTATACCGGTAATGTTGTCATCAAATTTACCAGCCTTTAATGCCTCCAATACTTCCGGATAGCGTGCTTCAAGCTGCTGGGTATATTCTGCTTCAAACTGTTTTACTTTATTTACCGGAACCTGACGCAGTAAGCCTTTGGTACCTGCATAAATGATCGCTACCTGCTTTTCAACTGCTACCGGAGAAAACTGCCCCTGTTTCAGAATTTCCACATTTCTGGCACCTTTATCAAGTACCGATTTGGTTGCGGCATCAAGATCAGAACCAAACTTAGAAAATGCTTCAAGCTCGCGGTACTGCGCCTGGTCCAGTTTAAGGGTACCAGCCACCTTCTTCATCGACTTGATCTGGGCATTACCTCCTACACGTGACACAGAAATACCTACGTTAATAGCGGGACGCACACCGGCATTAAACAGATTCGATTCAAGGAATATCTGACCATCGGTAATAGAAATTACGTTCGTCGGGATATAAGCCGATACGTCACCTGCCTGTGTTTCTATAATAGGAAGTGCCGTTAACGACCCTCCGCCTTTTACCAGATGCCTGATAGAGTCAGGAAGATCATTCATTTGTTTAGCGATGTCATCGGCACTGGTGATACGTGCAGCCCGCTCTAAAAGGCGGCTGTGCAGATAGAAAACATCGCCGGGATAGGCTTCACGACCCGGAGGACGGCGAAGCAACAGTGAAACTTCACGGTACGCTACAGCCTGCTTTGACAGATCATCATAAATGATCAAAGCCGGGCGTCCGCTGTCGCGGAAAAATTCACCGATGGCTGCGCCGGCAAAAGGAGCGAAAAACTGCATAGGTGCAGGATCCGCTGCTGATGCAGCTACCACGATAGAATATGGCATAGCGCCATTTTCTTCCAGGGTACGTACGATATTGGCTACTGTAGAATTTTTCTGGCCAATAGCTACATAGATACAATAAACGGGTTTTCCCGCTGCATAAAATTCTTTCTGATTGATAATGGTATCGATACAAACAGCAGTTTTACCTGTCTGACGGTCGCCAATTACCAGCTCACGCTGCCCGCGGCCAATCGGGATCATTGCGTCAATCGCCTTGATACCTGTTTGAAGCGGTTCATTTACAGGCTGACGGAAAATAACTCCGGGAGCTTTACGCTCAATCGGCATTTCGAATGTTTCACCTGTAATCGGACCTTTACCGTCAATAGGCTGACCAAGAGTATTTACAACACGGCCAAGCAAGCCTTCGCCTACACGGATAGAAGCAATTCTTTTAGTACGTTTAATAGTGTCGCCTTCCTTGATATCATCAGCAGGGCCTAGTAATACAACACCAACGTTATCTTCTTCAAGGTTAAGTACAACACCCTGTAGTCCATTGTCAAATTCAACCAGTTCTCCTGATTGAACTTTGGTGAGGCCGTATACCCGGGCGATACCATCGCCTACCTGCAGCACGGTACCTACTTCTTCAAGTTCGGCCTCTGATTTAAAGCCCGACAATTGCTGACGCAATATCGCCGATACTTCGTCTGGTCTTACCTCTACCATAGTTTTATCTGTAATTTTTTATTTTCTTTAATAATATTGTTTCAATTCTCCCTGTTGCGGTTAAACAACAGCTTTCTGCGCAAATTCTTTTTTCAATTTGTTCAGATTACTGGCAATACTGGCGTCAAACTGCCTGTCGCCAACATTTAATACAAAGCCACCTATCAGGTCTGCATCTACCCTCGTTTCTAAAATAACCTGCTTTTGCGTTGCCTCTTTAACAACATCTTCAATCTGCTTCCTGCTAACCTCATTTAAAGGAGCAGCAGAAGTTACTATCGCCTTTATAATTCCCTTACGGATATTATATTCGTTGATAAACTCCTTTGCAGTTGCGTATAAAATTTCAGAACGGCCTTTACTAACTACAATCCTGAAATAGGCTAAAATCACCTTATGAAAGGTCTTTCCAAACAATCCATCCAGAATTGAAAGCTTTTTATCATGGCCGATGATCGGGTTCCTCAGCACTGCTGCCAACAGGGGATTCGCCTTTACAACATGTATAAACGACTCTATATCCGCTTTAATCGGTTCCAATGAATTCTGCTCTTCAGCCAGATCTATTAATGACTTTGCGTACCTTGATGCTACTTGTATTTCAGACATCTTTTTTTAGTTGTAAGTTGTAAGTTGTAAGTTGTAAGACTAAGTGCTTACCGGACTTAAAACTTATAACATATTACTTAAAACTTAAATCATGCTTTATAAGTTGTAAGGTTAAAGCGCTTACCCACTTAAAACTTATAACGTATTACTTAAAACTTAATTCAGCTTTATTTCTTTCAGAAGATCAGCAACAAGTTCGTCCTGCTTTGACTGATCCTCGAACTGGTGGCGTAATACTTTTTCTGCAATTTCAAGAGAAAGTGAAGCTACCTGGTCCTTTACCTCATTAAGGGCAACGTTCTTCAGGGTATCAATCTCAATCTTTGCCTTTTCAATCATCTTTGCACCTTCAGCCTGAGCACTTGTCCTCGCCTCAGAAACAATCTTATCTTTAAGATCTTTAGCTTCTTTTAATATCAGATCCCGCTCTACCCTTGCCTGTTTTAACAAAGCTTCATTCTCGCTGGTTAAGCGTGACATTTCATCCTTTGCTTTTTCAGCCGATAACAGCGCATTTTCTATCGACTGTTCACGATCATGAATAAAACCTAAGATCGGACTCCATGCAAACTTTCTTAAAACAACCAAAAGCAACAGGAATGCAATTCCAGACCAGACTACAAAACCAAGGTGGTAATTAAGAATACCATCAAATAATTCTCCCATTTCTATAAGATTTTGTTCTTTTTCAGTTCAAAAAACAGGGGCCGTAAAATAACCAATCGTTAATTCTCCGGCCCCTCAGACCGAAGTCTTCTTTCTTATTGGGGATTGTTACCCAATAATGCTACTACCACACCGAATAATGCAACCCCTTCAACAAGGGCAGCGGCGATGATCATAGCAGTCTGAATTTTCCCAGCAGCTTCTGGTTGACGGGCAATACCTTCCATTGCTTTTCCGCCAACTAAACCAATACCAATACCAGCACCGATTGCTGATAAACCTGCACCAATTGCAGCTATTGAACCTACCATAATTATTAATTTATATAAAGTTTAAAAAATTCAATTAATGATGCTCGTCTACCGCGGTTCCTATAAAAAGAGCTGTAAGCATCGTAAAAATAAAGGCCTGTAAAAAGCCCACTAATAACTCCAGGACATCCATAAATAATACGAACGCCACCGACACCGGAGCAACCGCTATAGATTTAAAGATAAATATCAGGGAGACTAAACTGAGCACAATAATATGACCGGCCGAAATATTCGCATACAAACGGATCATCAATGCAAAAGGCCTTGAAATTACACTGATAAGCTCTACCGGGATCATGATCGGGTAAAGCCACTTAGGCACATCCGGCAATAGAATATGCTTCCAGTAGTGCTTGTTACCGCTAAAATTCACAACGAGCAATACGATAAATGCCAGTAAAAATGTCAGCAGAATATTCCCCGTAACGTTTGCGCCCCCCGGAAAAACAGGAATGAGCCCAATTAAATTATTGATCCAGATAAAAAAGAACAGGGTCAGTAATAAAGGCATATACCTCTGATACTTATACCCGATGTTAGGAATAGCAATATCGTCACGGATAAAGATAATAATAGGCTCAATCAACGACTGAAGGCCCCTGGGGGCTTTCCCTGCACGCTTTTTGTATGAAGCAGAAACTGAGGTAAAGATCAGGATCAGCAAAATAACAGCCATCCAGGTAGAAGCTATATTCTTCGTGATTGAAAAATCATAAACATGCGAAGACAACTCTTTATCTACCCTGCCTGAAGCATCAGCAACCATAATCTTGTCATCAACCAGTTTATAGTTATAATACTTTCCCTGGTACATTTCTTCACCGTGATGAAACACCGAAGAAGAAAAAGCCTCAACTCCCTTATTTGTGATCAGTATTACAGGAAGTGAAAAAGAAGTTTCACCCCATAAATGCCAGTAATGAGAGTCAGAAATGTGCTCCATAATAACCGGCGGCGGATCAAATTTTTCCTCTTTCTGCCCTTTAGCCTGATGCCCGGCAGCAGACATATGCATCTCCCCGCCAGCCATAGCAGAATCGCCTGTAATCTCTTCGGCCCTAAGGCCCTGTACATTAAGTAACGTTAAAAAAAGAGCAAGAACTGCACCTATCCCTGTTTTTCTTAGTTTAAAAATATCGCTAAAATCCATTTAATGAGTGATTATCCCGACTTATTTTGGTGGCGCAATTTAGCTAACACCACCCATATTTCAAAGGCACTAAAAAAGAAATATATTGAGATAAAATCAATGATAAAGATCACTTTATTAACATTTATTTTCATCAGGTAAACCATCGCCAGTATCATCGTCAGTAAAAGCCTGACAGTGATCGCTCCCATGATACTGAATACAGAGTGCGCACCGCCCTTTTTTATTCCGGCCAGCGAAACTAAACCGGCAAACAATGTAAGGGCTGCCTGAATGCCAAACAAAAGCCAGAACCCGGGCACCAGCACATCAGCGGTTAGCACCGAATTGAGGATAAAAGCAATCATGCCGAGGCAGACTGCATAAACGAAGAATGTCAGGGTAAAACGAAGCTGATTCAAATCTAATTCTTTTTAACAGACCGGATAACCAGGTACAAAGAAATAAAAACTCCTGCCAGGCTAAAAAAAGCTGTATATAAAGGAGTGGAGGCATTGCGGTGCTTATCTATTTCGTAGCCAATAAACGTAAAAACACCGATCACTGAAATCATCTGAAACCCCATTCCAGAATAATAAGCGTAATTACTCAGCGACTTCCTGCTGTCTTTCATTTTTTCCTCGTCCGTCTCCGGCTTTTTTTCCTCAGCCATGCCTCATATTATCAATTAATACAAACTAAGATAAACTTGTTTTATATGCAAGTTTACATAAATCTATATATAAAACAAGTTTATTCACCATCGTATCTGTTTTTAAAGGTGTTCATGAGTGTTACGCTTTACCGGTCTCTCATCTTCCTTTGAAGAACAGTTTTATAGATGAAATGCAGATAAAACCCGGATAAAATTGTTTTATATTCATCTTACAAACAGAACTTAATACCCTGAAAGCCGTAAACCCAGTCGGAGCAGGATTAAAACACTTTTATCCCGGGCATACGGGTTTCGGCCTTTTAGTTCAAAGAACCATCGCGGGCATTTGTAAATGCTTAAAAACCGGGATGAACTCAGCGAAACGGTCTCATTAATGCCAATGAAAAACAAACACAATGTCAATAATTATTCCAATGAACTACCTCCCGTTGCCTGAATGAAATATTTTTATCGTAAAATTGTTCTGTAAATGCCAAATAGATTGAGTTTGAAATTCTTTTCGTCCGCTGTATATATTTTTCTCCTTTGCTGCTGCTGCCTTTTAATTGGAAGCTGCCGTTCACAGAAAGATACTTCAGTAAACCGGGGACTGCAAAATCTCACTGCACGATACAATATATTGTACAATGCCCGGCTGCTGATCGACGAAAGCCAGGAAAATATTGAAGCGGCAACTTATGATGATTTCGGACAGCTCCTCCCTGTTTATAAAGAACCAACGGAAGCTTCTGCCGTTGCTGAGTTTAAAAACCTTGATTCTGTAATTGCTAAGGCAAATACCATTATCGCTGAAAAGACCGTCAGCAGCTATGTCGACGATGCTTACTATCTCATAGCAAAGGCCAATTACCTGAAAGCAAACTTCTTCAATGCTTCCGAGTTTTTTACTTACGTATTTAAAACTTATCCGCAGTAAGCCGAACTGAGACTTTCGTCGCTGGCATGGAAAACAAGGGCGCTCCTGCAACTGGATGATCTTGAAGAAGCAGGCAATACCATCGATACCGCCCTCAAATATATTGATACATCAAAAAAGCCTGCAGATGTATATGCAGCATATGCGCAGCTCCTTATAAAAACGGGTAAAGAGCAGAAAGCAATTGAAATTCTTCAGAAAGCAATCAATTCCGGCGGCGCTAAACGGCATATAATAAGGTGGACCTATATTCTGGCACAGCTTCAGGAAAGAAATAATCTTACTGACGACGCCTATATCAGCTACAGGAAGGTAGTAAGAAGCAATTCTTCCTTTGAAATGGCTTTTAATGCCAACCTGAACCGTATCAGGATGGAAGACGAACGCAACGGAAATAATGTTGACCGCATAGCCAGCTTAAAAGCGTTGCTTAAAAGCGACAAGAATAAAGATTTTACAGACCAGATCTATTACCGGATCGGTGATATCTACCTGGAGAGGCAGCAGTTAAGCCAGGCGATAGAAAGCTATCATAATGCGATCAGGCGAAGCACCAAAAACCAGACCCAGAAGGGGCAGGCTTACCTTAAACTGGCCGAAGTCTATTTCAGCACAGGAAATTATGCCAAAGCCAAAGCCTATTATGATACTACTCTTACTACCCTGCCTCCCTCTTTCCGCGATTACGATCTGATTAAACGTAAGGCTGCCAATCTTGACCTGCTTGCCAACCGTTTTCGTATCATTGCCAGGGAGGATACCCTGCAGACCCTCGCAAGGATGGATCAGTCTGAACGGGAAGAGCGCATCGGCGAACTGGTACGCGAACAGGCCGGCAAAGCAATAGATCAGGCAGATAATCCCCCTTCTTCTGATTCGTTTACAGCATCTATTGATAAGCCCGGCACTGGTCTGGCAGAAGGAAAATTCTATTTTAACAATACGACTGCTATAAGCCGGGGTTTCTCAGATTTTAAACGCCGCTGGGGAAACCGGCCGCTCTCTGATAACTGGAGAAGAAGTAATAAAACAGCCTCAGAGATCACTGAATCTGCAGGCAATCATTCGGGCAACGGACTGACAACGGGAACAGGCATTACAGATCAGACAGACCTGCTCTTTAAGGAATATATGAACAGCCTGCCGCTTACCCCCGAAAATCTCAGGCTTTCTAATGAACGGGTTGCCGCTGCCATGTACGACATCGCCAGTTTTTATAAAGACGAACTGAAGGATAACAAAGAAGCTGTCAGTGGATTTGAGGCCCTGCTGAAGCGGGTGCCGGGGAGTAGTTATGAGCCCGCGGTCCTTTATAATCTTTACCTCCTGTATGCCGGCACCGGCCAGGAAAGATCTGACGGTTACCGCAATACACTTCTCAAAGACTATCCCGGATCTCCATTTGCTAAAGTGATCCTGAATCCGGGCTACGGGCGCGAAAATGATGAAAAGGAAGCCGCATTGAACCGTGTTTATAATGAGATCTATGATCTTTATACGCAACGGCAGTATGCTGCGGTTATTCAGCAGGCCGCGCTGACGGAACAGCAATATGGCAGAAATACGATTTCACCTCAGCTTGCTTATCTGAGCGCGCTGGCACTGGGCCATACCAGCAAACTTCCTTCTTTTGAGAATTCTCTTAAGTCGCTTGCTGATACTTTCGTAACAAATCAATTGGTTACCCCCCTGGTAAAACAGCATCTGCAATATATAAACGATCACCGGGAAGAAATGAACAGCAGGCCTACCGCCCTGCTTGATTATGATCCGGACAATAATATCTTTATGGAACCTGAAGCTCAGATACCTGCCGCAACAGCAAAAGTTAATCCTGAAAACAAGCCAAAAGTAAGTCCCGGAAATAAGCAGAAAGAAGATCTGGAAAAGAAAACGCCGGATGTTCCGGTACCTGCAGACACCAAAGATCTCCCTCCTGCCGCTGCTCAAAACGATAAAGCCCTGTCCATGTTCAGCATGCCTGATTCTGCTGAATACTATTTTGTAGTGAATGTGATGGCCCCCGGCCTCAATTTAAGCCCTTCCCGTTTTGGTATCGGACAGTTTAATCGTGTTAAACTTGCTGATTTTTCAATAAAACATCAATTAAAAGCAGTGAATAACGAAAATCAACTGATATTTGTAGGTCCGTTCTACAGCCGTACGGCTGTTACAAATTACGAAAGAAATATCCTTCCTTTAATGAAGGATATTATGAGAATACCTGCCGGCAGGTATAATACCTTTGTAATAAGTAAAGAAGAACTGGAAAAATTAAATACCCGTACAATGATTAACTTGTACCTGGAATTTTATAAGAACAACAGATAAAAATGCAGCAAAGAAAAGCTCAGTTAACAAAAGAAGAAATACGCCGTTATACCATTACTTTCTGGAAGATCGTCCTTGGCTGCGTTGCCTTTGGCGCCATTCTCATCTTCAGCGTCGGACTTGGACTGTTTGGCAAATTACCTTCTTTCCGCGACCTGGAAAACCCCAAGAGCAATCTCGCGTCAGAAGTAATTTCTGATGACGGCATAGTCCTTGGCTCTTATTTCGTTCAGAACCGCTCGAATGTACGGTACGACCAGATTTCTCCGAATGTGATAAATGCGCTGATCGCCACTGAAGATGTACGTTACTACAGTCACTCCGGAATAGATTTTAAACGTACGTTTACAATCATCTTCTACAATCTCATTGGCAAAAAACAGGGGGCAAGTACCATTACGCAGCAGCTTGCATTAAATCTTTTCCAGGAGGAAGGGCGGGCCCGCAATGTCTTTAAGCGCTTTATCCAGAAACTCCAGGAGTGGATCATCGCCATTAAACTGGAACGGAATTATACAAAAGAGGAAATCGTCACCATGTACCTTAATACGGTAGACTTTGGTTCCTATAATAGCTTTGGGATTAAAGCAGCCTCACAGACCTATTTTAATACCACACCGGATAAACTAAGCCCCGAACAGGCGGCAGTACTGGTTGGAATGTTAAAGGGGCCTTCATTCTATTCCCCTATCCGTAATCCCGACCGCTCACTTGCACGGCGGAACACGGTTCTTGAAAACATGCATAAAGCAGGATATCTTTCTGATACAGAAGCAGCAGAGCTGAAACAAAAACCCCTGATACTATCTTTCCACCCTATTAATCACAATGAAGGGTATGCCGCCTATTTCAGGGCTGTACTAAAAAAAGATATCCAGAAAATATTCGAAGATCAGAATATCAGGAAGGCTGATGATACCCCTTACGATCTCGACCGCGACGGACTGAAGATTTATACCACTATAAATTCGCATATGCAGCGCTATGCTGAAGAAGCTCAGCGCGAATATATGAAGGTGCTGCAGGTGCAGTTTACCCGTGTGTGGAAATACAAAAACCCTTTTAAAGGGGAAGCGTTGCAGGTATTGGAACAGGGGATGAAACGCTCCGACCGCTATATTCAGCTCAGGGCGGATGGCCTTACAGAAGGAGATATACTCAAAAACTTCAATACCCCTGCAAAAATGAGCATATTCAGTTGGAGAGGCGATATCGATACAACCATGACCCCTATGGATTCTATTAAATATTACAAACTGTTACTGAGAAATGCCGTAATGTCGGTAGACGCCGGAAGCGGCCCTACTACCGGGTATGTAAGAGCCTGGGTTGGAGGTATTAATTTTGAGCACTTTAAGTACGACCAGGTGAAAATGGGAAAACGCCAGGTAGGCTCTACCGCCAAACCGTTTACTTATGCTGTTGCTATTAACGACAACTATTCTCCATGTTACCAGGTGCCGAATGAACCGGTTACCGTTGAAGGATGGTCTCCCCGGTCAGACCATACCATACCAGGTTATCTCACGTTAAAGAAAGCTCTGGCGCATTCGCAGAACTGGGTCACAGCCTATATGATGAAACAGGTAGGAGCTACAGCCGTGGCTACACTAACAAAGAAGATGGGGATTACCAGTGAAGTTCCTGCTTATCCATCTATATGTCTCGGCACGTTCGATGCTTCATTGTATGACATGGTTGGGGCTTATTCCGTTTTTGTAAACCAGGGGATCTGGACAGAGCCGATCTATCTTACCCGTATTGAAGATAAAAACGGAAATATATTATATGAACGTAAGCCCAAAGTAGTGGTGGCAATGAATCCACAGACTGCATATGTTATGACAGACATGCTGAAAGAAGTGGTTAACCAGGGTACGG
>JAATFW010000050.1 GCA_015654985.1 Sphingobacteriales bacterium
AAACTTCAGGTTGCTGAATGGAACCTTGTATCGTTCTGCGAGGGAATTTATACCTCATTCTTAAGTCTGGCAATAAGCAGAAATATAAAATTCGATTTTGAATATACGCAGGAAGAGATCAGTGTGTATTTTGATCAGATACAGATGGAGAAGGTAATTTTCAATATTCTTTCCAATGCTTTTAAGTTCAGTGCCGACCGGGGCACTATTGGTATTATGGTGAGGTTGATCGATGATTGTATTGCTGAGATTTTGATTACAGACAATGGTCCGGGTATTCCTCCTGAAAAACTCGATAAGATATTTTCGGATTTTTATACCTCCGGTATTCTGAACAGCCGCGCAGGAGGCTGGGGGATAGGCCTCGCTCTGGCAAAAACAATCACAGATCTTCACAAGGGAAGCATTCGTGTTGAAAGCCGGCCCGCCCCGGATAGTATTTCCGGCTATACCAGATTTACAGTGTCTCTGCTTCCAGGCAAAGCACATTTTAAAGAGGAAGAGCTTGCGGATGAATTTTCAAATGCAGCTCCCTATCCATATATGTATCCGGTTGAGCAGGGGGTACCGCTTTCGGAACAGACGATCCTGCCTGAAGGACACAAAAAGTATACACTTCTCGTGGTTGAGGATAATGAGGAGGTAAGAGATTTTATAAAGGAATCGCTGAATCATTCCTACCACATATTTGAAGCCATTAACGGTTTGCAGGGCTGGCATACTGCCGGTACTGAAATACCCGACCTGATCATCTGTGATGTGGCGATGCCCGGGATGGACGGTCTTGAGCTTTGCCGAAAGCTTAAATCTGATGAAAGGACGTGCCATATTCCGGTGATCATGCTTACAGCCAGAGCAGCGCACACGCAGCAGATTGACGGGTTGGAGACCGGTGCAGACGTCTATATCACCAAGCCATTCAGTATACAGATGCTTGAACTGACAGTAAGGAATCTTCTTCTTTCACGGGAAGCGATGAGGCAGAAATTCAGTCAGCAGGTAATGCTTCAACCCCGTAACATTGTTTTGGAGTCGGCTGATGAGAAGTTCCTGGCACGGCTGATGAAGATCATTGAAGATAATATGGAAGATCCTGAATTCGGCGTCACGGCACTGGTGGGCGAAATCGGCATGAGCCAGACTGTACTTTACCGCAAGATCAAAGCGTTAACAGATCTTACTATTACCGATTTCATAAAATCAGTAAGACTAAAACAGGCGGCCCAGTTACTTCTTCAGAATCAGTTAGGCATTGCTGAGGTAGCTTATGCTGTTGGATTTAACGACCGTAAATATTTCAGCAAAGAGTTCCGCAAGCAGTACGGAAAAGCGCCCTCTGAATATATCCAATGCCAGCAGGACTGATATTTGCCCCTGTTTAAGCGAAAATATGCCCCTTCTTCAGCTTCTTAAGGGCCGAAATTAGTACTGTTTATCAAACTGATTTTTATGAAGAAAAGATTCCTGTTACATTTCCTGCCGGCAACACTTCTGCTCTGTTCGTTTTCAAAGCGGCAGGTAAAGCAGATTGCGCCGCGGCCTAATCTGATGATTGTTCTTGTTGATCAATGGCGGGGGCAGGCGCTCGGTTTTCTGAAGAATGAACCTGTAATGACGCCAAATCTTGACAGGTTTGCTTCAGAAAGCAGAGTGCTGAACCAGGCGGTCTGTAATTACCCTCTTTGTTCGCCGAGCAGGGCCATGCTGATGACCGGAAAATACCCGATGAATAACAAAGTATACAGCAATGTAAATTCCAGGACCACTCCTTACGGGGTTGAACTTCCCGAAAATGCTGTCTGCTGGTCGGATTTGTTAAAAGAAGCGGGGTACAGCAACGGATACATTGGTAAATGGCACCTCGACTCACCCAGGGAACCTTATATTCCAACTTCAAATAATAAAGGGGCTGTTGCATGGAATGAGTGGACACCTCCCGGACGGCGGCATGGCTTTGACTACTGGTATGCTTATGGTACTTATGATGATCATATGAAACCCATGTACTGGGATACCAAAGCATTGCGCGATGGTTTTCACTTTGTTGATCAATGGGGCCCTGAACATGAAACAGATAAGGCGATTGAGTTCCTTGACAACAAAGGGAATGCTTACCGTGACAACAGCAAGCCTTTTTCTCTGGTGGTATCAATGAATCCTCCTCATTCGGTGTATAGTAAAGTTCCCCGGAAATATTACGACTTATACAAGAATATTCCGCTTGATTCTCTGATAAAAGATCCGGACATCCCTGCAGAGGGTACTGAAATGGGAGATGCTTACCGCAGGGATATCCGTTATTACTATGCCTGTATGACCGGCGTAGACGAGCAGTTCGGACGGCTGATGAGCGCGCTTAAAGCAGGCGGTATGGATAAAAATACTATCGTGATCTTTATGGCCGATCATGGAAACTGCCTGGGCAGGCATGATGAAATTTCTAAAAACACTTTTTACGAAGAGTCTGTCCGTATTCCTTTTATTATTAAATGGGCCGGGCATATCAGTCCGGGTATAGATCAAAGAGCCTTGTTTTCTGTTGTCGATATATATCCTACCATACTTGATTTACTGGGCGTAAATAATCTTTGGAAAGAGTATGCGGAAGGGAAAAGTTTTAAAAAATACTTTACGGGGGCCGGCAGTACCCCTGTTACGCCGCAGTATTTAATTGGGAATGTGAATGCTGCAGATCCTTCTTCGGGGTTCAGGGGCATTCGTGCCGGTAATTATAAGCTGATTTACGAAAGAAAAGGAAAAACTGATCAGGTATATCTTTTTAATTTAGAGAATGACCCCTTTGAGTTAAAGAATTTATACCCCGGAGGCGGAAATATTACTATAAAACTCCGTGAAAGACTGGAAAAATGGCTTGTAAAAGCGAAAGACCCGTTTAAAATTCAGCATTGAACAGTTTTTACCCCTGTTCAGGCGGATTTTTCACCCCATGAAATTGGCAAATAGCCTCAATTTAGGGTTTGTTAATCGTGGTTAATATGAATTCATCTTTACTTCTAAATGATTTATTATGAGAAAAGTATTCCTTTTACTTATTATGCTGACCATAAAAGGGTATCTATTACAAGGGCAGACACGGCAGGTTACAGGAACTGTGATAGATGCCGGTAATGGCGATACTCTTCCTGGTGTCAGCATCAGCATCACGGGTACTTCCAAAGGGACAGTATCTGACACTCAGGGCAAGTTCAGACTTGATGTTCCTTCAGGCAGTGCCAGCCTGACAATAAGATACGTAGGTTATCAGCAGCAAATTATTCCTCTGATGGGTCAGGCAACTTTCAGTATTAAATTAAAGGCCGAAAACCAGATGCTTAATGAAGCGGTGGTGGTGGGCTACGGACAGGTAAACCGCCGCGACATAACCGGGTCGGTAGGATCAGTTAAAATGGATGATCTGAACAAGGCTCCTGTAAGATCGTTTGACGAGGCCCTTGCCGGCCGGGTAGCGGGAGTTCAGGTAAGTTCTTCAGACGGGCAGCCCGGTGCAGGTATTAATATCATTGTACGCGGTGCTAACTCTCTTACCCAGGACAATTCGCCCCTGTATGTTATTGACGGGTTTCCGATAGAGGGGCCGGATAATAATATTCTGAACCCTGCCGAAATAGAATCCATCGAAGTGCTGAAGGATGCTTCGGCTACGGCAATTTACGGTGCCAGGGGCGCTAACGGGGTAATCCTCATTACTACCAAAAAAGGTAAAGAAGGTGCGCCTGCTATCAGTTACTCAGGCTACTATGGTCTCCAGGAAAATATCAATACTATTCCCCTGATGAATCCTTACGAGTTTGTTAAGCTTCAGCAGGAAATTGATTCTACAGGAGTAAAGCTGACTTACCTTCCGGCAGGAACAAGCCTGGAAGATTACAGGAATGCAAAAGGAATTGACTGGCAGGATAAATTGTTAAGGACGGCGCCCATGCAGAACCATTCGGTGTCTTTAAGCGGGGGAACTTCTTCGACACGTTACTCTGTATCGGGTAACCTGCTTGACCAGGATGGGGTCATTATCAATTCGGGATTTAAGCGATATCAGGGAAAGATGAGCCTGGATCAAACTATCAATAAGAGGTTCAGGGCCGGCACCAATATCTTTTATACATACACTAAGACGTTTGGAACTTCGCCTTCAGCGCCTGATGCTGCTTACTCTGCTATGAATTACCTGATGTACAGTGTGTGGGGTTACCGGCCTGTTACGACGGGTAACGTCGACCTTGAAAATTCGCTAACCGATCCTTCACTTAACCCTACCAATGATTACAGGATCAATCCTATTCTTTCAGCAGAAAATGAACAACGTGATCGCTACAGTACTAATTTTATCGGGAATGCTTACGGAGAATACCTGCTGACCAAAGATCTGAAACTGCGGGTAACGGGTGGGGTGAACAGAACCGGTTCGCGGTTTGATACGTTTAACAACTCAAACACCAGATATGGATATGCAGGCAGCACCAATGGAGTGAATGGTTCCATCCTGTATACCGACGTTAATAACTGGCTGAATGAGAATACCCTTACTTATAACCGGAAATTTAATAAAGACCATTCCCTGAATGTGGTAGGCGGTGTAACTTTCCAGGGGAGCGACTATAAACGTTACGGGCTTTCTGCCATCCACCTGCCCAATGAAGAGCTCGGTTTGAGCGGTCTGGATGAAGGTGTTTCGCAGCCGGTGACCGCGGTAAATTCAGAATGGTCGCTGATGTCGTTTCTTTCAAGAGTTAATTATAATTATAAAGGAAGGTACCTGCTGACCGCATCTTTCAGGGCCGACGGTTCTTCCAAGTTCAGAGATAATAACCGGTGGAGTTATTTCCCGTCAGCGGCGCTGGCCTGGAGAGTGAAGGATGAAGCTTTCCTTAAAAAGGCAGATTTTCTTTCGGATGCTAAAGTAAGGATAGGGTGGGGTATTACCGGCAATAACAGGGTGGACGATTATGCTACCTATGCCCGCCTGAGTTTTGATAACGTAAGCGGCGTTTACAATGCCTATTACTCTTACAATAACAGCCTTCAGCAGGGAGTATATCCCTCCAGCCTTGCTAATCTTGATCTGAAATGGGAAAAAACAGCACAGACCAATGTAGGCCTGGACCTGGGTTTTTTCAGACAACGGATCAGTCTGACGGCAGATTACTACAATAAGAAAACGTCGGACCTTTTGCTGAACGCCCAACTGCCTTACACGATGGGATATGAGACGGCCTATAAAAATATCGGGAAAACCGGTAACAGCGGGCTGGAGCTGTCGTTAAGTACGGTTAATATTGAAACGAAGCGAT
>JAATFW010000284.1 GCA_015654985.1 Sphingobacteriales bacterium
CCAGCGCCAATGATCCGGATTTAAATGGTAATACCTATATAGGAAAATCTGCTGAGTATTTGGCCACTAATGGCTATACAGTAGAACTGAACTCAGATGCTACCTGGAATTATCAGATCCGGCAGCCGTCAAATGACCTTCCGTATTTACAATCCGTAGATGCGTTTCAGGATGCAATTCGTGGCAATATGTCGGCTCTTAAGCTTGCCGAAGGAATTGCAATAGGAACGGCAACCTTTGCATCAGGTGAAGTCGCAGGGGGGGAAGCAGCGGGTGCCTTTTTAGTAAATAGTGCTGCCAGGCAGTCTGCTTTTGTAGAGGGACTTCTACAACAAGGATCGAATTTGGTGTATCAGGGACTTGATGCGGCAGGTATTGTGAGGTATGTTGGGATTACAGAGAGAGTTGCCGAAGTGAGATTTGCAGAGCATTTAAGTGCTACAGGCACAGGTAGAGAACTTTTAGATTACAGTGTAATTAAGGGGGCTACAGGATTGACAAGGGATGCAACAAGGGTTATGGAGCAGAACCTCATTAATCAGTATGGATTGGGTAGGAATGGAGGACAACTTTTAAATAGAATAAATTCAATTGCGCCTAAGAACTGGGCAACGTTTGGAATAATAGCACCTTAACATGGCAAGAGGTAATACTAAGGTAGGAGACATTTTTTCAGTTAAACTGGATGAGAATAGAAAGAAATACTTCCAGTATATAGGTAATGATCTTATACAGTTAAACAGTGAGGTAATAAGAGCGTTTAAAAGAACATATCCCATAGAAGCTATACCGGATCTGTCAGATATTGTAAGTGATGAGGTGGATTTTTATGCCCATTGCGTAATAAAGTTTGGAATCAAAATGGGGCTTTGGGAAAAAGTAGGTAACGTATCGAATATTGGTAAGTTAGATAATATTCTGTTTAGAGAGGCTGGAGATTATGGCTATAAACAGGGAGAGATACCAATAAAAGTATCCAACGATTGGTATGTCTGGAAGATAAACGACACTGAATTTACTCAAGTAGGGAAAATAGAGGGTAAAAACCGTCATGCGTACATAGGATTGATTTTTAATCCTTACGGAGTCATCGAACTCTTAAAAGGTAATAAATATCCAGTTAATTACCCTGACTTTGAATAATAGGGTCAAACAGCCTCAAGAAGCCGATAAATGTGTCGGCTTCTTTTATTGAATATAAGCCTGTTTAGTCCTGGCATCCCTGAGAAAAGCATCCATCAGGGCAAATAAATGGCTTTTATCTTCACCTTCCAGAAGTTGAATGCCCTGAATGCGTTTGATAATACTTTTATCAAGCAGCAGATCGGTATTGCCCACCAGGTAATCCAAAGAAACTTCCAAAGCATCAGCAATATCAGCGGCTATCTTCAATTGAAATCTTGAATTGAAAGAAAAAAACCTGCTGAACTTTATTACATTCGTTTCAGAAAATGGATTGCTTAAAACTTGCATACGAAACTGAAAATCTGGAAGAAAAAGGTGTTCGAGGGCAATTGAAAATTGCCTGGAAAAGTGATGCAGGAACAAACAATTATCTTTATAACGGGAAGGAGATCCAGGATGAGATAAATGAGTATGATTATGGGGCCAGGTATTATGATCCCGTAATTGGAAGGTGGAATGTAGTGGATCCGATGGCAGAGAAAACTTTTGGTGTTAGTACTTATGCATATGGGAATAATAATCCTATTAAATTCCTTGATAAAGATGGCCGTTATGCAGTATCTGTTCATTATGAAATTACCTATAATGCATTAAAGGCAATGGGATATTCTGATGCAAAAGCGGACCTGATAGCTCACTACTCAAGTACTTATGCAGATCATCCTCCGGTCGGGGCTCAATATTTTGATGCAGTATTGCATCCATTTAAGGATGTACAAGATTATAGACCGGGAATCAACTATAATCCAACATCAGAATCTCAAAATGAGAAAAATAGCATGTGGCATTCTATGATGAGTGATGCTGAAGCCGCCAATGGGATGACCGAAGCGCAAGCCACTGCGAGAGGGCTGAAATTTGGTTGGGATAATATCTTTGGATCAGATGGCGGAAAGGACTTGGGAAGGCTAGGACAAGGTTTACATGCATTGCAAGATGGGATTGCACACGAAGGGGTCAAAACAGACGATCATTTAGGATTTAACTTTTCTTCTGCCGGCAAGTTTGCTAACGATTTATATGGAGATACAAAAGTCGCATTTAGCCTCACCAAATCTGCTCTTACTATATTAAGTTTATTGCAAGGCAACCAAGTCGCTTTAAAGGCTGGAGATACCTTAGATGTCAGAGGTATGTCAGCTGCTCAAATCAAGCAGGTTCAGCAATTATTGACAGATCAGGGATACAATAGTACCGTCCGCTAATATTTAGTCAAATTATATGAAGACATTAATTATAATCTTAAAGGCAGTAGTGATTATATTGTTGGGTTTAGACGTACTCTTTTGGATGGCAGCACATGCAAGTGGGCATAAAATACCAGTTAATACAGACATATCCTGTGCTGCAACTGCATTAATCCTAATTGGAATGTTTGCCGTTTTATTCTTTTTAGGACTAAGATTTAAAAATAAATGATCTCTTCCTGTGCTGATCAGTGTGTAATAATCAGTTTCGCTGATTAGAGCCTTTGGCACGGATCAAATATCTATAAATAAAAGACGTCTGGTTCTTATTTGAGCTAGGCGTTTTATTGTGTCTCCGGTATTGACCTCTCCGAGAAAAGTACCGACAATAGCCCAGAGATGCTTCTTATCTTCATCTAGAGGCCATCAATCTTGTAAGTATCATCTGATAACAATATATACTTTGAAAAAGAATGAGATATGAAAAATATCTAACTCAGCTACTATAGACGCCTGAAGGTATAAGAGGCTGTTCAGAAGATTATGATATTATTTTCAAAAAATCTCATACACTCTATTCAACTTTTCCATACCTTTAAATCGTAAATAAGCCTTATGAGACCACTCATACCCGCCACCGTTTTTATCCTGCTGCTAACAGGCCTGCTCTGTTCCTGCAGGGAGTTTATTGAGCCATCACTGGAAGATGAAAAAGTGTTTCTGAATGCTCCGGCAGACAGCAGTGAGAGCATTAAATATTTGCAATCCTTCTGGTGGGAGCCGGTGGAGGATGCCCTTTCGTACAGGCTTCAGATAGTCACTCCGTCGTTCGACAGGCCTGAACAACTGCTGCTGGATTCGGTGGTAAAGGATAATAAGTTCAGTGTAACGCTTGATCCGGGGCAATACCAGTGGAGGGTGAGGGCGGAGAACGGCAGCAGCCAGAGTTTGTATTCTACCCGCTCGTTTACGATTTATCCTTCGTCGATCACATCCCAGCAGGTGCAGTTGAAAACGCCGGCAAACGGGCTGGTAACGAACGAGGCTGGAATTACTTACTCGTGGTACAGCCTGTATGGCGCCGCCAGGTACCGGCTACAGATAGATTCAACGGCAGGCAATTTCACAAATGAAAGTACGCTGTTTTATAATGGCACCACACCCAACACGGAGCTCGCTTTACAACTGGGACGGGACAATGTATACAAGTGGAGGGTAAAGGCCGAGACAGATACTTCGGAGTCGAAGTGGTCGCAGGTCTACAGCGTGACGAGGGATGTTACGAAGCCTACCAGGGTGGGACTGAATTCTCCGGCAAACAACCAGTCGGTAAGCAGTCCGGTGAATTTGCAGTGGAATGCGATTGCCGATGCAAAGAAGTATCAGCTTTATGTTTCAAGAAGCAACGATTCTACGAATGTTTACAGCAGCTCATTCCCGGTAACTCTTATTGCAACCAGCTATTCTTTCAGTCCGGGTGTCTCCGGCGAGCTGATCTACTGGAAGGTACGGGCGATTGATGCGGCAGGAAATACAGGGGATTACAGCGAGTGGAGAAGCTTTAGTATCCAATAAGCAGGAATGAAAAATAAGAAGCTAACGTATCTTCTGATCCTGTCTGTGATTGCGGTATGGGGGATTATCTTTTACAGGATATTTATGGCTTCGCAGGCGGAGGAGACGTTTACGCCGCGCCTTTCTTTTTCGAAAGCAACGTATGAATCCCTGGACGATTATAAGCTGAAAGATACGTTTACGCTGGCCCTGAATTACAGGGATCCTTTTCTGGGGGGAGCAGCTAAACAGGAGGAGGCTGCTGTGCCGGTTAGCGTGCAGACAGCTAATTTTGCAATGAACCCGCTTCCGTCAAAACCTGCTGTTAACTGGGAAATGATCCGCTATACCGGTTATATTGTCAACCCAGGTATCAGGCGAACGGTAGCTATTATGAATATTAACGGTAAGGAATATATGATGAGCGAAGGGCAGAAGGCAGATGGCGTGACCCTGCTTAAGAGCTTTCGTGATTCGGTGAAGGTTTCTTACCAGGATAAAACTAAATTTA
>JAATFW010000310.1 GCA_015654985.1 Sphingobacteriales bacterium
CATCTATTACAATAAAGGAGCTGTCGGACTTTGGAAATGTAAATCTGAATTGCGCGGCGCGTTCTGTAGGCGTTAGCTCGGTAGTTACATCGGCATCGGCAAGATAAACGCTGTAATAATATGGTTTTGAAACTTCAGCCTTATGCGAAAACCAGCTTGCCCTGTCGCCTTCAGTAAATTTAAGTTTACAGGTAACAGGCATGATAGAAAACTGTCCGTAATCATTCATCCACGGAGAAGGCTGATGTGTTTGCTTGAATCCTTTGATTTTATCGGCGTCATAGGTATAAGCCCATCCATCTCCCATATTACCGGTCTGCGGAGTCCAGAAATTCATACCCCAGGGAACTGCAATTGCCGGGTAAGTATTCCCGTTAGACATGCTGGGTTTTGAGGCGGTGCCCATTAGCGGGTTTACGTATTCTACAGGGTCGGATACGAGGCTTACTGTTTGTCCTGTTAATTTAAAAGCAGTACAGATCAATACAGCGGTGAGGAATTTCCTGGTCATGATATTTAATGTTGGTCAATAATTAAGTGTGTGTTATTATAAATTTCAATTCTTATAAAGAGTTTGCCCGAAAACTTATCCTAAATATTAATGGCGGCATCGCCCCGGATGCTTTCATTATTTTATAAAATTATATTGATTAATAATAGCATTTATTTTACAAATATAACTTTAAAAACGATTTAGCAAATTAATGAGAATATTCTTAATAAAGTAATTAATGTTACGTTATACGTATTAAGTAGCAAGTTGTTAAGTATAAATTGCCTGAAATTCTTTGTTTTACAAAAATGTGATAAGTCATTTTATCTTTAACTTAACACTAATTTTAGTATACTGCCTTGAAAGACCCGTTTAAGCGGGATCCTGTTTATTATCGTTAGAGTCAGCAATTTAACAGCAACGGCATCTATATAATATTAGCCGAAGCTATTGGAACTTACAGGTTGAAATCTATATGAACGCCTTCAGGACTATTTTCAAAGGATAAATAATATGTATGGGATAACGGATCCCATGATTTTTTTACCCCGGAAATCATTTGGCCTGAATTATCGGTAACTGCAATCCTGGAAGGGGCCCCTGGCAGCAGGACGCGCATACTATTAATAGTTTTAGAAGGGCTTTTACAAATAAAAGAGTACGTATTGCCTTTAAATATTTCATTATACACCCGGCAGGCTGAAGCCAGTACCTGTGGCTGCTTTTTATTTATTATCCTGTCTAAATTATATAAAAAAGCCTGATGACCGGGATTTACGATTTTTTCAGAAACTACGGGTAACTCCGGATCGAATAAATCAATCAGTGTTCCTTTTATAACATAGGGCTCATTACTCACGCCCTCATCTACAACCGCCGCTAAATCGTAATTTCCCCTCCTGAGGTAAAAGCTGTTTTTAAACATTAAGTTTCCGGCTTTAGCTTTTTGTGTATACATCTTTTTTACAACATCAATTAACTTTTCGTCTCCGCCTTCTTTTAAAACAAATTCTTTTGGATCAGAACGTATTACATAAACAGTTCCTTTTCCGTAAGTATATTCGCCTTCTGCAGGAGATGCTGCAATATTCATCTTTTCAAACAAGTGATCAGACGGAGCAGCATACTTATTACTTCCGGTATTCCACCATTCCTGTACTGTCTGATACGGATCATTATCCTTACCGCTATATACCAGCACTCCGCCGCTTTTCACCCATTCGGCTATAGAATTATGCACCTCCGGCAACAGGGGTTTCATATTAGAGTACGACATGAGTAACACTTTGGTCGACTTCAGGGATTCCTTGTATGCTACATTTTCTAAATGTACAGTTGCAACAGGAACTCCGCGTTTCAAAAAGGGCAAAGCCTGGCCGTAAAAGTTTGATAACTGCGGATCATCATATCCTGCATGAACGGGGAATCGTTGGAACATGAGCGAATTTGCCATAAGTACGCTTATTCCTTCCGATCCGGTAACTTTATTGTCTGAAACAGGCATATTATTGAGTGAATTGATCATTACCTGCATCTGGGTAGAATAAAACTGCGGAATATTTTTTCTGACATCGCTATCCTTGCTTACCCGGTATAGCCCTTCATAGATCCGGTCGGGCCAGGGCATCACTTCATAATTGGCAATTTTTGGATACAGCAACTGGGCAGTAAATGTCGCCTCGTAGTTTTTCTTATAATCAGCCCAGTCGCGTGCACGGTCTTCTATAGGATCGGTAAGAAAAAACATTTTACGGCCTGTTGGCGCCGTCATCGATTCCATTGAACCATACTCCAGAAAAGCTGTTTCGAATACCCGTTCTCTGGCTGTTCCGTTGAAAAAATTGGGTTCACGGGAAGTGCCGGTCCAAACCTGCGCAATATACCCGTCGACACAATTCAATGAGGCTAAACTTGCTTCGGGACTAACAATCATCCATTGAGAATAATTCACCAAAGAATGGGTAGGTACATAGCAGCGTACGTTCATCCCTTTACTCTTTCCATATTCCTTTGCATAGGTAAATACTTCTTTCAGAGCATTATAATATAATTGATATTTAAGCTTATTAGACAGGTAGGTATTTTCAGGCGATTCGTGCTGAGGGCGCCAGTCATATCCGTAATATTTTTTCCACTCTCTTTTAAAAGCGTCACTGTATCCGGCGCGGGCCCAGAATTCGGGTTCTTCCAGGTAGATGGCGTCGACACCTGCATCGATTACTCTTTTTATATGTTTTTCCTTCATATATTTCAGGTAATTATCTGTAGGAACAATATAAGGCACCATCCGTCCATGCCAGATAGTATCGCCATTCATTTGCACCTGCCCTTCATCAAGGTGCTTTTTCCCATCCCATTCTCCTGTGAAATAGTCCTGATATTCGCCCCATGCTATTCCGGTCATAAAATGAGTAGTATAGCCGTGGTCGCGCCACGACTGAACACGCTCTTCAAATGATTTACCTTTTATTTTATCCGACGGATTTCCGCCTACTCCATATACAATGGCCACGTCTGCCCTGACATCAGTTACAGGTTTCCATTGCTGTGAAGTTTGAAAAGCGGTTTTCTCGCGTTTTTTCTCTTTCCCGCCATCGTCCGGGACTTTCATGAATACAGACAAAGCTGCAGCAAGGAGCATAAAATGCGTAATGGTTCTTTTATTCACGATAATTGGTTTGATTGTTTAACAAAAATAGCTTTCCTCTTCGTTATATTGAAGAAGAAGGCTATTCTTTATTTAAAGAACTTTTACAAGCTTCGGTTCGTTATAATTAAACCGCTGCGCTCCTTCCACACTGTAGTTTATGCGTGCGCCAACTCTGATATAATAGTCCCGCTGCGTTGAAAAGCTGCCGGTAGTGGTAATCGTCAACACTTTTCCTAACGATTGCTGAGCCTCATTCCCTTCAATCTTTGTAGCATAACGGGCATCGTAATTATTATTCCCCACGTAATAGCTCGAAGAATTAATAAACAGGGATACCTCGGTTACGTCCTGCTGAAATTCAGGATTGGTCGTTCCCCGGGTAACTCTTACCTGTACGGTGATACTCCCATTTGGGTTAACCACCGGCTCTCCTACCCATTCAACATTCAGAAAAGGCTCGACCTCGAATGTCAGATCCGCTGTTCCTTTTATTTCCAGTGTCTGACTGCCATCGGCAATGGTATTCCCGCTGGCATCTTTGCGCACTAATGGAACAAAAGCTCCCTGCGGTTCTACATTATAGTTCCCTTTAAAAATTTTGGTATTGTTAAAAGTACCGTCCTGCATGCAGGTAAAGTAATAGGGAGTCGGATTGTCACTCCAGCTCAATTCGAGCAATTTCAGGCGAATGCCATTGTCGCCGATTTCTGTTTGTATCGGAGCTTTCGTTGTTTTGTCTATCACTTTACCTTTTAGTGTTTCTGCAGGTTCATCATAGTTATCAAGCTTTGCACAGGAGAACAGGCTGCACACTAAAAAGCCGGATAAAAAATAAGATAATATTCTATTCTTTTTCATTTCTTAAAGTATTAATAGCCGGGATTTTGAACTAAATTAGGACTCTTGGTGATTTCACCCGGGTCAATCCGCTGATAGTACCATCTGGTATCGAATGTAAACACAGCGTTCTTTTCATCAAAACGGTCATCGAAAAACCACTTTCCTGCTTTTTCAGCATAAAATGGCATCAATTCCCTGTAGGTCGTTCCGTTTTGCTCTTTATCCAGGATTCTCCACCGCTTCAGGTCCCACCATGTTTTATTTTCGAAACTCAGCTCTTTTCGCCTTTCAGTTCTGATAATATTGACTGAGTTCAAATCTGTTCTGTTTGCCAATACATTGGCACCGGCTCTTTCCTGTATCTGCTTTACACAATCGAATGCATCGCCCTGATAATCAACATCATTTCTTCCAGCAAGATATAATTCGTAGGCTGCTTCTGCACGGTTTAATAAAACCTCAGCGTAACGCAATTCTATCCAGGCCTGGTCCGAACGATTTTCTACCACCTCTGCCGAAGGCATATTTGGATTCAGGTATTTACGAACGGTAAATCCCGTTAATGCAGGCGCCGGAGAATTGTAGAAACGGCCGCTTCTGCCCGCTGCATTCATCGTTGTTCCATCAGGCAATTTGTGAACTGTCTGTAAATCCCCGGGGCCGGATGATGTAACAAGCATATTCTTACTGGATGAATTTTCATAATTAACTTTAGAACCCTGTGGTAATAAAGGTGATATCCCTCCCGACACTTCTCCAGTATAAATACCACGCCAGATTTCAACCTGCTGATCCTTGAACAGGTCGCCAGGAAAAATAACAGTGGCCCTCAAACGTGGTTCGGCATCAGCAAAAAAATCCATTTGCTTATCATATAATTTATACTTGCCGTTCGAATCATATACATCTATTTTCCCATTTTTCTTTGGCAGTCCATCAAACATTTCCACAAAGTCGAGAGTGGGATTCACTGAGGACGAATATCCACCTACCATAAACTGATATGGAATATTGTATACATCGTAGCCATGCAC
>JAATFW010000333.1 GCA_015654985.1 Sphingobacteriales bacterium
CTGCGGTAACACGTGGGAGAGTAGGTCGGTGCCAGATCTTTACAAGCCCGTCAGGAAAACTGACGGGCTTTTTTTATGTTCCGTCGGGCAGGGTGCATCAGGGTGTGAGTTTTTCTCTGCATGTATTCGCTGCTATCTTCCTGATTCCTGCTACTCAGAAATATCCCGGGGGTGTTCTTTTCCGCTGCATGGTTGGTTAGCCTCTGAATCAGGTATTATCCTTTCCCCCGAAAATAACAATGATGAGGAAAGGCTGTCTGTATCCGGCAGGAATGGCATAGAGTGTCTTGTAATTTATAACAGAACATTCGTTAAACATGTCACATTATTTTCTGTTTAACCTGAGCGGCTTATTTTTTGAGACTAATAAGAATGAATTGTAGACAAGGGCTGGTACTTATAACTGAAATTATTTATATATTAAGCCGCAAAATTAATCCAGATATTAACCGTTTAATATTAGCTGTTAAAGAGAAATAACGTACGATGAATTTCATAAAAAGAATATTTTTAATAATTGCTTTTTTACCACTGCTGGCAGAAGCGCAGCCAAAGGATAAACCTAAGCCTGATTGGCAAAACCTTGATCTGCAAAAGGATGGTGTATTTGGGATAAGTACGGAAAAAGCATACGACGAGATATTGAAAGGAAAGAAGAGTTCTCCTGTGATCGTAGCCGTGATAGACGGGGGGGTAGATGCCCAACATGAAGACCTCAGAAATGTAATGTGGTCAAATCCCCATGAAATAGCAGGGAATACTATTGATGACGACAAGAATGGCTTTGCAGACGACGTGCATGGATGGAACTTTTTAGGATCACCAAAATGGAGTGTACGGTATGACAATCTTGAGGTTGTGCGGCTCTTAAGAAAATATCAGGATAAGTATGCCTCTGTTGTCAATTCTACACCTTTAAGTAAAGATGAAAGGAAGGAGTTTAACTTATATAAGCGAATGGTAACGGATTATATGAGCAAGCTGGAGAATGCGAGGAATGGTTATGAAAACATTTCTATCCTGCATAAAACGGTAACAGAGATTGTTAAGAATATCGGTTCGGCACAGCCTGCGTTACACGACTTTGAGCATTATAAGGCGAAGGATGGAATAGAAGGTAAGGCATTAAAAGTTATAAAGTCAGAGCTGCGTAAAGATCCGGATTATAAAAAGTTTAAAGAGGATCTTGATGAAACCCTTGAATATTATACAACCCAGGTAAAATATAATCTAAACATGGATTTTGATCCCCGCGATTCTATAGGCGATGACTACAGCAATGGCTTGCAGTATCATTATGGAAATTCAGATATGAAAGGTCCGGATGCTAATCACGGGACTCATGTTGCAGGAATTATAGCTGCCGACAGAACAAATAACCTTGGAGTGAAAGGGGTGGCTGATAATGTAAAGATTATGTCGGTAAGAGCAGTGCCTGATGGTGACGAGAGGGATAAAGATATTGCCAATGCTATCAGATATGCGGTAGATAACGGAGCCAGAGTGATCAATATGAGTTTCGGAAAGAGCTTTTCCTGGGATAAACGACTGGTAGACAGTGCTGTTAAATATGCAGTTTCTAAAGATGTACTATTAGTGCATGCTGCCGGAAATGACGGGAAGAACACTGATTTTGAAAATAATTTTCCTAACAGGATCTATGCGGATACCCTGGATGCTAATTTTTGGGGGATGGACCGAAAACTTGCCGTTATAGCTAAAGGCTCGTCGGCACCGATGTCCCCCGCTTATGGCTACGGGTCTCCTGGAGGGAGGTCAAGGTCGAATGCCGCATTGAAAGTAGAACCAGATACACTTAAATTTAAAAAACCTCAGGCTCCTAACTGGATAGAGGTAGGTGCCTCATCATGGAAAAATGACGATAATCTTGTAGCCAGTTTTTCAAATTACGGAAAAAGAACGGTGGATGTATTTGCTCCGGGAGTCCAGATCAATTCAACTGTTCCTGGTTCAAAATATAAGGAAAATGACGGTACCAGTATGGCCTCTCCTGTTGTAGCAGGGCTGGCGGCTTTAATCAGATCGTACTATCCTGCTTTAAACGCCCTGCAGGTTAAAGATATAATCATGAGATCGGTTAGCAAAGTCGATCACAAAGTGAAGGTCAAAGATGAAGACGGAAATAAAAAGGTTAAATTCTCTGATGTTTGTATCTCAGGAGGAATTGTGAATGCCTATAATGCATTGCAGTTAGCTGAACAAATGAGCAGGAGCTTATAAATATAATTACGGATTTTTTAGCAATAGCTTTTAGCGCGCTTCGCTGTAAACCGAGGTCCGATCGCTCAAATCCAATTGTTTTTTTACTATCTTTGCAATCCATTTAACGCTGTTTGCAGCAGTATCAATGATTATGGCGAAATATCAGACACTACTTTACTATTGTTATACCACAATAGCGGATGCGGAACAGTTTGCCGCAGATCATCTTAACTTTTGTAAATCAATCGGACTCGTAGGCAGAATTATTGTAGCCAATGAAGGACTGAATGGCACCGTTTCAGGCACTGTTGAAGCTTGTGAAGCTTATATGAATGCAGTTCATGCTGACGAACGCTTTGCCTCTGCTGAGTTTAAAATCGACGATGTTACAGAACCTTCGTTCATTAAAATGCATTGCCGGTATAAAGCAGAAATAGTGCACTCGGGTCTTCGTGACCCGGGTATTATTGATCCAAAAAAACAAACGGGGATCCACCTGGAGCCGAAGGAGTTTATGGAAATGAAAGATCGTGAGGATGTAGTGGTCGTTGATGTCAGGTCTAACTATGAACATTCTCTAGGGAAGTTTAAGAACGCCGTAACCCTTAATATCGACAATTTCAGAGACTTTCCCTCCATGATCAATGAACTTGCCCGGTATAAGGACAAGAAAATATTAACCTATTGTACCGGCGGTATTAAGTGCGAAAAAGCCTCTGCGCTCCTTTTGCATGAAGGTTTTAAAGACGTATATCAATTACATGGCGGGATTATTAAATACGGTAAAGAAGCCGGAGGAAAGGACTTTGAAGGCAAATGTTACGTTTTTGATAACAGGCTTGCTGTTGATGTAAATACGGTTAATCCGGTAGTTATATCTAAGTGCTACAATTGCGGAAAGGCCACAGCAAAAATGATTAATTGTGCCAATCCGGAATGTAATGAACACTTTACCCAATGTGACGAATGCGGATGGGAAATGGATGGTTGTTGTTCTAATGTATGCAAGGAACACCCGAGGAAACGTCCTTATGACGGAACGGGTTATTACGTAAAAGTGCCGCAACAACTGAATCTCAATAAAAAGGGAAGACAGGAGCTTATTAATGAATTACGTCCTGTTAACGCCTGATTTTCTATCTTTGCCCGTTAACAAGGGAACAAATAGATGAAAGCTTTCTTTACGATCTCCATGCTTTGTATTTCTAATGTATTTATGGCGTTAGCCTGGTGAGGTCATCTTAAATTCAGAGAGATAGGATGGAGCAGGAACCTTGGATTAGCAGCCATTATCTTAATTAGCTGGGGGGCATCGCATTAGCCGGATACAGCTTCCAGGTGCCGGCTAACAGGCTAAATTTTAAGGGGAATGGCGGCCCGTTCAGTCTGCTTCAGCTAAAGGTGATCCAGGAAGCCCTATCAATTACAGTATTTATGATTTTCACCATATTCTTATTTAAAACGGAAAAGATAGCATGGAACCACCTCGTGGGTTTTCTTTTTATTATCCTTGCAGTTTTCTTTATCTTTAAAAAATGATAGATATTACGGTATTTTCTATTTGATTTTTTTGTTGAAGATGAACCAGGAGTAACCTAAGTCCGTTATACTTTATATAAGAATGTTAAAAAAAGTAAGTTTTCTTTTTTTATTAATGTCATTGCTGGCTTCGGGAATAAGACTGTCGTACGCTGCAGATATTAAAAGTTTTGGGGTTCCTTATGTCCAAAACTATTCCAAATCGCTGTATCAGTCGGGAAATCAAAACTGGTCTGTTACCAAAGCCCTTAATGGTGTAATGTTCTTTGGGAATTCTGAAGGCTTGCTTTCTTTTGACGGACGTTACTGGCAACAGTACCGTATGCCTAATCATTTAATTGTCAGGGCAGTTGCATCCGACGGACATGGGAAAATATATGCAGGTGGATTTGGCGAATTTGGCTACTGGTCGTATAATGCCAGAGGTCATTTTACTTATAAATCTCTTACAGGGCTGATCCCATCAAAGTATGCTTTAAAGGATGAGATCTGGAAGATCTATGCTGATGGGAACAAGGTGGTCTTTCAATCATTTGCTTCTATCTTTATATATGAAAATGGAAAGATCAATATAGTTAAAGCAGAGCAACCCTTCTTTTTTCTTTTTAAAGCAAGAAACAGATTTTTTGTAGAGGTAATATCAAAAGGCCTTTTTGAATTAAAGGGAACGAAACTTGAGTATATACCTAATAGCGATATTTTGGGTAATACCGGAATATTGTGCCTTCTACCATATCAAAAGGATAAGTTTCTTATTGGAACAGCTAAAAAAGGATTATTTATCTATGATGGTTTTACCATAAAACCATGGCTGAATCAGGCAGATCCCTTTTTGAAGACCTTTCAGCTTAATAATGGCAGTGTATTAATGGATCATTATTTTGCATTTGGAACTATTTTAAATGGGATTGTGATTATAGATGAAGCCGGCCGGGTGGTGCAGCAGATCAATAAGTCATCAGGATTGCAAAATAATACGGTACTTAGCCTGTATGCAGATGATGAGCAGAATTTATGGACTGGATTGGATAATGGCATTGACCGGATAGAACTAAATTCGCCTCTGTATTTTTATTTTGATAAAAAAGGTGATTTAGGGACAGTATATTCAAGTATCATACATCAGGGTAGGATTTATCTGGGGACTAACCAGGGATTGTTCTATAGTGATCTTGAGGCGAAGAGCCCTAATGACTTTCAATACTTCAATTTTAAATTTATACCCAATTCACAGGGGCAGGTGTGGGATCTTTCATTGCTGGACGGCCAGTTGTTATGCGGACATAATAACGGTACTTTTTTAATAAACGGAAATGCCATTAAAAGCATATCCGGAATTAGCGGAGGCTGGGTGATAAAGCGATTGAATTCTGATCCTCAGCTCCTGATTCAGGGCACTTATACAGGCCTTGTTATTTATAAGAAAGACAGCAATGGCAACTGGGTTTATTCGCATAGAATCGAGGGCTTTGGAGAACCTTCAAAGTATGTAGAACAGGATATCAGGGGACAAATATGGGTTACTCACGCCTATAAAGGTATTTATAAACTTCAACTAAGTAATGACAACAGAAGGGTTATTCATCAGAAATACTACGGGGCAAGTCATGGGCTCCCGGGGAGCTATCATATTAATGTTTTTGAATTAGAAAACCGGATGGTCTTTTCATCTGATTCAGGATTTTATATTTATGATGATATCAGCGACCGGTTTTTAAAGTATGAGCAATTGAATAAAATGCTTGGGTCTTTTGCGTTTTCTAATAAAATTATTGCTGCGGGCGGTAAGTGGTATTGGTTTATTAATCATGGAAAAATGGCCCTGGCCAGCTTTGGCCAGGCAGGGAAAATCTCTATCGACTCCACCTTATTTACGGTATTAAACGGACGTATGGTGCAATATTATGAAAACATAAGCAGAATAAGAGGCTCCATGTATTTAATCAGCATTGATGATGGCTTTGCGATTTTTAATGGCAGCAGTATGATTCAGAAAATGGAAAAGAATAAAATGCCGGGGATGCTGATTCGGAAGGTTGAAAATATTACTGATAATATTTATACCATTACGGAGACCCTTAAAGATGAAATCATTGAAATTCCTTATAAGAAGAATAATATCAGAATCAGTTATTCTTTCCCTTATTATCGTCAGGCCAAAGTACTTTACCAGTATTTTCTTGAAGGGTATTCTGAGCAGTGGTCAGCCTGGAGCCCTCAGGCCTTTAAAGAATTCACTAATTTAGGGGCGGGAAGTTACAGGTTCAGGGTTAGGGCCAGTATAAATGAAAAGATAGTTTCTAATGAGGCTATATTTTCATTTACAGTTCTTCCTCCATGGTATCTAAGCACATGGGCTTTCGCATTTTATTTCCTGTTTCATGTTGCTGTTTTTCTGGTATTACGAAAGTTGTATTTTTTAAAGCTTGAAAAGCATCACGACAAGATCCATAAAAAGTTGCAGAAAGAAAAAGAGGAGCAGTTAAAGCAGGAGGCTATTATTAACGAGCAGAAAATCGTTAAGCTGAAGAATGAGCAATTACTGGCTGACCTCGAAAGCAAAAGCAGAGAGGTGACTAACTCCGCTATGAATATGGTTTATAAGAATGAACTTCTGCAGAAAATAAGGGATGAAATATATAGTTTAAAGGATAACAGCGGAAAGCATTTGGGTGCCGATCAATTAAGGCGTATAGAAAAAGTGATTGATGAAGGACTGAATGATGACCGCGATTGGAATATCTTTGAGAAAAGCTTCAATGAAACCCATGAGAATTTCTTTAAAAAACTAAAGACGCAATATCCTGACCTTGTCCCCAATGATCTTAAGTTATGTGCTTATCTCAGAATGAATATGAGCAGTAAAGAAATAGCCTCCTTACTTAACATTTCTTTAAGAGGAGTAGAAATACGACGCTACCGCCTGAGAAAAAAGTTAAATCTGGAACATGATAAAAACCTTGCAGAGTTCTTCATGCAGCTTTAATACTACATCATTACCTCTCATACCCTGCTTTACCGTTATACTTCCATCTTATAAAATGATGTATGTACTTTGTACACTATGAGAGCCTTATGTTTTTTATATTTTATTGATTATTAGTAATTTGTAAATATTTTTTTTGATTAAAAAATTCCTTGGTCAGATAATGATGTAGTGAAGTGAAGGCGATATATTCGTTTTTAACCACACAATCATCACAACTTTGTGTTGGTTAATTAACTACCAGAACAATTAAAGGAAAACCTAATTAATAAAAGTTTTATGAGGAAATTATTTACAAGCCTGTCAGGCTGGATTCTCGTATTCTTTCTGATTATCGGAACTGCTTTTGCACAGCAAAACATTACAGTAAGAGGTAGAGTTACCGATGCTGCTGATGGTGAAGCGCTAATAGGTGTAAGCATCAAAATAAAAGGAACGACACAGGGAACTTCTACTGACGCGGATGGGGCATTTACGATAAGTGCGCCATCAAACGGAACACTGGTGATAAGCTATATCGGCTATGAGAACCAGGAAACAGCAATTAATAATCAAACAGTACTTAATGTAAAATTGAAAACTTCTGCAGAATCTCTTGAGGAGGTTGTCGTTGTTGGTTACGGAACTCAGCGTAAAAGTGATATAACGGGTTCGGTAGCGAGAGTAAAAGGGGAAGACATTGCCAGTCAGCCGGTACTCTCTGCAACGCAGGCCATTCAGGGAAAGGTTGCAGGTGTTCAGATAATCAGTTCAGGAGACCCCAATTCTCTGCCAATAGTAAGGGTGCGTGGAACCGGAACGATGAAGGGAGGAGCCAATCCCCTTTATGTTGTTGACGGAATTATAACAGAGGATATCAGAAATATTAACAATGCTGATATTGTATCGATGGACATTCTGAAGGATGCCTCTGCTACTGCTATTTACGGGATGAGGGCTGCAAACGGAGTTTTACTGATCACGACAAAAAAGGGTAAAACCGGCAAAATGACTATTGCTTACGATGCGAATGCGGGTGTTAAAGAAGCATCTCATCTGGTTAATATGGCGGGAGCAAATCAATATGCAGGGTATTTAAATGAAGCTAATATTTATTACGGCAGCGGTGATGAATTAATAACGGCTGCTCAGTTACAGTCGGGAGTTAATACCGATTGGTATGATGCAATATTGAAGAAGGGATTTCAACAGAACCATAACCTGTCTTTGTCGGGCGGAACAGATAAGGTAACATACTTTATGAGTGCCGGATATTTATCAGATGAGGGAATTATCGAAACCAATAATTTTAACAGATTTACTTTACGTTCAAACAATGAATATAATATAGCAAAATGGCTTAAGTTATCTTCATTATTGTCGTACAGCAGGTTTAATAACAGGGCCGTTGATTTAGGCGCATTTAATGTTGCATACCGGGCTGCTCCATACATTCCTGCTAAAGCCGATGGAAAATATGGAAATACATCCCTTTCCAATAACGTGGGAAATCCACTGTTAAGCCTCGAGAAGGTGAATAATTCCGGGCTTGGGAACAGGGTACAGGGATCTTTTGCTTTCGACGTAAAGCCGGTGTCATGGCTTAGCCTCCGTTCCAGTTTTGGTGCAGACCTGGATTTTTACAGAAATACCAATTACGGATATCAGTTTGATAATGTTGGTCCGAACAGTGTATTTATTACGGATGGCGGAAATCAGCTCCGGGATAAAAGTGATCTGACCGTAACCAGTAATAATGCCACCAAATGGGTATGGGACAATACCGCTACTTTTTCAAAGACCTTTGATAAGCACAGTCTGAATTTTCTGGTTGGTATAACTGCGGAGGAATATAAGTTCAATAGCCTGGATGGCAAACGTGTTAATGTCCCCGCTGACAAAGATCAGTGGTATTTAGGTGCAGGGTCAACTACGGGTGCTACCAATAATAACACAGGTGATAAATGGGCCAGGAACTCTTATATAAGCAGGTTAAATTATTCGTATGATAACAGATATTTATTGACTGCAACATTTAGGGCTGATGGAACATCAAGGTTTCCGAAGGAAAACCGATGGGGATATTTTCCTTCTGTCGGTCTGGGCTGGAACATCGCAGAGGAAGATTTTATGAAGGGACAGCAAACCTTCACTACGCTTAAACTCAGGGGAAGCTGGGGAAAGGTTGGAAATGACCAGATCAATACCAATGTTTATTTCCCTATTGCAGCTATAAACCTTCCTTATTTTTATAATGGCGAAGAGTATTCAGGTATAGCTTTCGACCAGTTACCAGATAAAAATGTGAAATGGGAGACGACTGAAGAGTTTGATATGGGCCTCGATTTTGGGTTCTTTAATAACCGGTTAAGCGGCGAGTTTGATTATTATAAAAAGACAACTACAGATGCTCTTATAGATATTAGAATTCCTGCTATATTAGGTGATGCTGATGCTTTATACACTACAAATGCCGCATCGTTTACTAATAAAGGCGCCGAATTTGTATTAAACTGGACTGATAAGATCAATAAAGACTGGAGCTATAACATTGGCGGTAACATCGCTTATAATAAAAACCGGATTACCGGGTTGAACGGGGGCCAGGCCCTGCTGGACGGAAATGTTGGAGGTAACCAGGGCAATGTAACAAAGTCGGATAACGGACAAGCTATCGGAAGTTTCTTTATCTATGAGGCCGACGGTATCTTTCAGAACGATGCGGAAATTGCAGCTTCTGCCCAAAAAGATGCCAAACCCGGAGATTTACGGTATAAAGATCTGGGTGGCCCGCAGGGAGTTCCTGATGGGGTGATCAATGAATACGACCGCACCTTCGCAGGGTCATATCAGCCGAAATACACTTTTGGTATTAATGGAAGTGTAACCTATAAGGCTTTTGATCTTAACTTCAGCACTTTCGGTACATCCGGAGGAAAAATTTATAACGGAAAAAAAGCCGCCAGAACCGATCAGCGGGATAATCTGGAGGCCGACGTTGTTAATAACCGCTGGACGCCGGACCGCCCGAACACAGATGTGCCCCGTGCCACACTCGGCCAATTGCCGGCTTCAACATATTTTCTTGAAAAGGGCGACTTCTTCCGGATAAATAATCTGACAGTTGGTTATACCTTACCAAACGCCGTGTTGTCGAGATTTAAAATCGAAAAGTTCAGGATTTATATTGCCGCTCAAAATCTTGCCACAATAACAGGATACAGCGGTTTTACACCCGAATTAACCAGCGCAAGCCCCTTAAATGCCGGAATTGAATCAAGCATTTATCCCACCACCAGGACTTTTTCCTTTGGTGTTAATATAGGTTTATAATCTTAAGCTGAGCATTATGACAACTCATAAATATTTAACAACAATAATCGCTGCCTTACTGATCGTATTTTCAGGGTGCAGTAAAGATTTCCTTGAAATTGATCCTCAGGGACAGTTAACAGAAGAACAGGCTTTAAAAGACCCGAATGCCGCAAATCAAATGGTTGGAGGGGTATATAATACGTTATATTTTGGAGGTTTTGGTCAGACAACCGTGGGCTTTCTTTTTGAATGCTTAAACGATATGGCTTCCGACGATACGGATAAGGGGAGCTCGCCCTCTGATTTTAGTGACGGGGGTGAAATAGATAATTTTTCTTTTACTCCTAATAATTCTGTTTTTGATAATGTATGGAGAGGTCATTATTCTGCAATAAGCCGTGCAAACCGTGCAATAGACATCTTAAATCAAAGTACATTTGAAGAGAATATAAAGAATAAATTGCTTGGGGAAGTCCGTTTCCTGCGGGGGATGTACTACTTTAACCTGGTAAGATGCTTTGGCGGGGTTCCAAAGTTAATCCGTGTACCTGATCCGTCAGAAGGGAATAACGACGAATTTCAAACCCGTGCTTCTAAAGATGAAATTTATCAGGTAATTATTGACGATCTGCAATTTGCAGTTGATAATCTTCCATTGAAGGGCGAGACTGAAGTTGGCCGCGCTACCAAAGGAGCGGCTCAGAGTTATCTTGCGAAGGTTTATATGTACCAGAAAAACTGGCAAAAGGTGCTAGAACTTACCAGCGCTGTGATCAATTCAGGCAAATACGACCTTGTAAAAGATTACAGCTTAATTTTCAGAGAAAATGCTGTTAATAACGATGGCGGTAATAATAATATAGAATCTATCTTTGAGGTACAAACCGGCATTAATATAAGTGAAGATGCAGTCAGCCCCTTGTACAGCAATGGACAGGGACCCCGGTCAAAAGGAGGATGGGACGATTTAGGCTTCGGACTTAATACTCCCTCTGCAGATCTTGCAAGTGCATATGAACCTGACGATAAAAGAAGAGCCGCCAGCATTATTTTTATAAACCCAACTGTTGTACATAAGGATGGGGGCGATCCCAGTAATATAGGCACGGTGTTGTGGGATGGTTTCCGGATTCCTACGCAGGATTCGGTTGAAAACGAACGATACAATTATAAAGCATATCACAGCTTTTTGAAGGAATCTGCTCCTGTTAGTAATAATAAGGATAAGAAACCAAAGAATATCAGACTAATGAGATATGCCGAGGTTCTGTTAATGTATGCCGAAGCACAGGCAAACCTTGGTAATACCGGGGAAGCCGAAGCCAAGCTTACGCTGGTAAGAAACCGGGTTGGCTTAGAAACAGTACCGGGCTCTGTCGAAAATATATGGAAAGAACGGCGCGTTGAACTGGCAATGGAGCAGGACCGCTTTTTTGATCTGGTAAGACAGGGAAGGGCCGGTACTATACTCAGGGCCAGGGGAAAAGGTTTTGTTGACGGAAGGAATGAAGTGTTTCCTATTCCTCAGGCTCAAAGAGACTTAAGCGGAAACCGGCTTGAACAAAATGACGGATACTGATAGTTAACATAACTATACCGGGATAAAGCCGAACAAAAAAAATACTATCAGGCAGGATTCCGTGATAGTGATGCGCGGGAACTACCGGAACAGCCTTTATAAAATTTATTTATAGTAACCCGGAGGTGAAAGCCGGAATGAAGGGCCTTGGATTTTCAGGCCCTGATCTTTAATTGCGACACACATGAGAAAATGCAAAATATATATAGCGATCCTCCCCCTGCTTTTGTTTATCATGATGCCTGATGCTGAAGCTCAGCGAACAAGGACTGTAAAAACAAAGCGCCCGGAAAGGAAATTAACAGATGATCAGCTTCTCGATCTTGTTCAGAAACAAACTTTTAATTATTTCTGGGATGGTGCAGAACCCATATCGGGATTGGCCAGGGAGCGCATTCATATGGATGGCAATTACCCCGAAAACGATCAGGACGTAGTAACTACCGGAGGAAGCGGGTTTGGCATTATGGCTATTCTCACCGGGATTCACCGCGGTTTTATTACAAGGGATCAGGGAGCCGAAAGACTTACAAAAATAGTTCGCTTTCTTGGTAAAGCCGACCGCTTTCATGGCGCCTGGCCTCACTGGCTATACGGTCCTACAGGCAGGGTAAAACCGTTTGGCACAAAAGATAACGGAGGCGACCTGGTTGAAAGTGCTTTTATGGCCCAGGCCCTTATCTGCACCGCTCAGTATTTTAAAGACGGTAATGAAAAAGAACAGCAGCTTGCCCAAAAGGCAGATGCCCTTTGGAAAGAAATAGACTGGAACTGGTACCGTAATGGCAATCAGAATGTTTTGTACTGGCACTGGAGCCCTGAATACAACTGGCAGATGAACTTTCCCGTATCCGGGTATAACGAATGCCTGATTATGTATGTCCTTGCCGCATCTTCACCCACTCACAGCATTCCCGCCGAGGTATACCACCAGGGGTGGGCCCGAAACGGTGCCATAAAATCAGATGCAGAGCAATTGGGATACAAAGTGATTCTAAACTTTAACGGCGAAAAGGGCACTGTCGGCCCCTTATTCTGGGCGCATTACTCTTATCTGGGCTTAAACCCAAAAGGTCTGAAAGACCGCTATGCCGATTACTGGGAACTGAACAGAAACCAAACCCTGATCCACCGCCAATATGCTTTAAAAAACCCTAAAGGATTTAAAGGATACGGGCCTGATGAATGGGGATTTACAGCCAGTTACTCAGTTAACGGCTACAGCGCCCATACTCCATCCAACGACCTGGGGGTTATTTCGCCTACAGCCGCCCTGTCGTCCTATCCCTATACGCCGGAATACTCCATGCAGGTAATCCGTCATTTATATGAAGATCTGGGACCTAAAGTATGGGGAAAGTATGGATTTTATGATGCATTCAGCGAAACTGCCAGTTGGTACCCCCGGCGTTATCTTGCCATCGATCAGGGGCCTGAAGTAGTGATGATAGAGAACGGCCGCTCTGGCCTGCTCTGGAAATTATTTATGGGCAGTCCCGATGTACAGAATGGTTTAAAGAAATTAGGATTTGAGAGCCCATGGTTAAAAAAGTAACGGCACCGGATTTGTACAGGATTTATGCAGGCCTTCTCAGCGGCTTAAAACTGCTGGTGCTGCCGGGCTTCCTGTGTTTTTCCGTTTCTGCCCAGCCGCTCAGGATGACCACCTATTGCAATCCCCTTAATATTGATTATACGTATGCCATATACGATGCCGACCGGAATATATCTTACCGCTCAGGTGCAGATCCTGCTGTAGTAAAATTCAGAGGGGAGTATTATATGTTTGTCACCCGTTCTATGGGGTACTGGCATTCCACAGACCTCACTAACTGGTCGTTCATCACACCCGAAAAATGGTATTTCCAGGGTTCAAATGCCCCCGCCGCCCATAATTATAAAGATTCGGTATTGTATGTAACCGGCGATCCCTCAGGATCTATGAGCATACTTTGTACAGATAACCCCAAAAAAGGCGACTGGAAAGCTTTGCCCTATATTCTTACCGACCTGCAGGACCCGGATCTTTTTATTGACGACGATGGCCAGGCCTATATGTTCTGGGGATCGTCTAATATCTATCCTCTGAAGGGAAAAAAGCTTGACCGTCAGCGGAATTTCCGTGTCTCGGGAGAAACGGCGGAACTGTTTAAGCTGGATGGCGATAAGCATGGCTGGGAACGTTTTGGAGAGAATCATTCGGATACCGTCCTTAAAGGGTACATGGAGGGGGCCTGGCTCACAAAGTATCATAATAAATACTATATGCAGTATGCGGCGCCGGGAACAGAATTTAATGTTTACGGTGACGGGGTATATATGAGCGACTCTCCGCTTGGCCCGTATAAATATGCTCCCAATAACCCGGTTTTCTATAAACCTGGCGGCTTTGCCAACGGCGCCGGGCACGGAAGTACCGTCCAGGGGCCGGATAACGTATACTGGCATTTTGCCTCTATGGCACTTTCTGTAAATGTAAACTGGGAAAGAAGGCTTTGTATGTTCCCCGCTTATTTTGATCGCGACGGACTGATGTATTCGAACACAAGCTTTGGCGATTATCCTCATTGTGCTCCCTCCGAGCCGGGGAAAATGGGTCAGTTTACCGGCTGGATGTTACTGTCGTATAAAAAACCGGTAACAGCTTCCTCTTCGCTGGATGGCTTTAACCCCGAAAATATAACGGATGAAAGCATTAAAACATTCTGGGTAGCGCAGAAAAATGACGACCGGCAATGGGTAGAAATCGACCTGCTTAAACCGGGAAAAGTATATGCCATTCAGCTTAATTATCATGATTATAAATCAGATCTTTACGGAAGGGTTCCGGGCCTTTATCACCGTTATGTGATTGAAGGGTCGCTGAATGGGAAAGATTGGTCTGCTTTGGCCGACAGGTCTGATAGTTATAAAGACGTTCCCAATGATTATGTTGAACTGGCTGCCCCTGCAACTATAAGATACATCAGGTATAGAAATATTCATGTTCCAACTCTGCATCTTGCCATTTCCGGTTTGCGTGTTTTTGGTAAGGGCTACGGTAAGGTTCCGCCGGTTGTTAAGGGGCTGGAGGTCAGCCGCCATACCGACAGGCGCGATGTAACAATCAGTTGGGAGAAACAATCAACTATTCAGGGCTGCAATGTTCTCTGGGGGATTGCCCCCGATAAGCTATACAATTCCTGGATGGTTTATGACGACAATTCCCTTGAACTGAAAAGCCTGTCGACAGATCAGAACTATTTTTTCTCAATAGAGGCTTTTAATGAAAACGGCGTTTCCGGGAAAGCGGCGGTCAAGGAAATAAAATAGAATTAAGAAAAGTGTTTAATAATAAATGGTATGAAGTTTTTTAAAGCGTATGTGTTCTTACTCATGATAATTGCTGCAAGTGCTGAGGCACAAACAGCGCCTGATGCAAAAATGAATCAGTTTGTTTCATCTCTGATGCAGAAGATGACCCTGGACGAAAAGCTCGGACAGTTGAACCTGCCCGGTGCCGGAGATATCACCACAGGGCAAGCTTCAAGCTCCGGAATTGCACAAAAGATCGAAGAGGGCAAAGTGGGAGGCCTATTCAATATTAAGTCGGTTGAAAAGATCAGGGATGTACAAAAGATAGCCGTTGAAAAGAGCCGCTTAAAAATTCCGCTAATATTCGGGATGGATGTTATCCATGGTTATCAAACTGTTTTTCCAATTCCGTTAGGATTATCCTGCAGTTGGGATATGCAGCTCATTGAAAGAAGCGCACGTATTGCAGCAATTGAAGCAAGTGCGGATGGTATCTGCTGGACCTTTTCGCCTATGGTGGATATATCGCGCGATGCACGCTGGGGGCGGGCATCAGAAGGTTCGGGCGAAGATCCTTATCTGGGATCACTGATAGCGAAAGCGATGGTGAAAGGCTACCAGGGAGACGATCTTTCAAAAAACAATACCATTCTTGCCTGTGTTAAACACTTTGCTTTATATGGCGCTGTAGAGGCCGGCCGGGAATATAATACCACCGATATGAGCCGCCTTAGAATGTATAATGAATACTTTCCTCCTTATAAAGCGGCCGTAGATGCCGGCGCCGGAAGCGTTATGACTTCTTTTAATGAGGTAGACGGTATTCCTTCAAGCGCAAATAAATGGCTGATGACCGACGTATTGCGCAAACAATGGGGATTTAAGGGAATGGTGGTTACAGACTATACCGCCATTAATGAGTTGATTGACCACGGACTGGGCGACCTGAAAACGGTGTCTGCCCTGGCCCTGAAAGCGGGTGTTGACATGGATATGGTAGGAGAGGGTTTTCTCACCACGCTTAAACAATCGCTAAAAGAAGGCAAAATTACACAGCAGCAAATTGATATGGCCTGCAGAAGGATCCTCGAAGCTAAATATAAATTAGGTTTGTTCGAAGATCCTTACCGTTACTGCAATGAGCAGCGCAGCAAAACAGAGATCTTTACAGCCGCTCATCGCAAAGAAGCCAGGGAAACAGCGGCCCAGAGCTTTGTCCTGCTGAAAAATGAAAACCGGGTATTGCCCCTGAAAAAAAACGGTACCATAGCCCTCATCGGTCCCCTTGCCAATGCCGCTGAAAACATGCCGGGAACATGGAGCGTTGCTGCCGACTTTAAGAAAGCCATCCCTCTGCTGAGCGGGTTAAAGAATGCCGTGGGCACCGGAGCAAAAGTGTTATATGCCAAAGGGTCTAACCTCACTGCCGACAGCGCGCTGGAAGAAAGATCTACGATGTTTGGTAAATCTCTTGGCCGCGATAACCGTTCCGCTGAAGTGTTGCTGAAAGAAGCTCTGGCTGCAGCCTCACAATCAGACGTAATCGTTGCAGCCCTGGGAGAAGCATCAGAAATGAGCGGCGAGAGTTCCAGCCGTACAGATATTGAAATTCCCGATGTTCAGAAGGAGCTTCTTCAGGCTTTGCTGAAGACTGGTAAGCCAGTAGTCCTGGTGTTATTTACAGGCAGGCCTCTTGCTTTGAAATGGGAGAACGACCATGTTCCGGCCATTCTGAATGTATGGTTTGGCGGATCGGAGGCAGGCGATGCAATTGCCGATGTGTTATTTGGCGGCGTTAACCCTTCCGGAAAACTTACCATGACCTTTCCCCAGAATGTAGGCCAGGTACCCCTGTTTTACAACCATAAAAATACCGGGAGGCCATTAGCAGAAGGACAATGGTTCCAGAAATTCCGTTCCAATTACCTCGATGTTTCTAACGATCCCTTATATCCTTTCGGGTATGGGTTAAGTTATACAAGCTTCAGCTACAGTGATATAAAGCTTAGCGGCAATGCTGTCAAAAAAGGAGGGACGATTACTGCCAGCGTTACGGTAACAAATGCAGGCACGGCGGAAGGGAAGGAAACCGTGCAGCTTTATATCAGGGACCTGGTGGGAAGCATTACACGGCCGGTAAAGGAGCTTAAAGGATTTCAGAAAATATCTTTGAAAGCAGGAGAATCTAAGGTGGTTACTTTTAATATTACAGAGAACGATCTGAAGTTTTATAACAGCGACCTGAAATTTGCTGCGGAGCCGGGTGATTTTAAATTATTTATCGGGACAAACAGCCGGGATGTAAAAGAAGCTGATTTTAAGCTTCTGTAGGGACCATGTATGAATTGAAAATCTGATCTGGGTTTGATTATAAGCTGCTCTCTGTTAAGTCGGAAGCAGCTTCTTTCTTTAAAATTGGTGAATAAAAATATACCCTCTCCCCTTGAACGGCATCTTTTTTTAAACCATTGCCGAAAAACTGTTTATTAAAGAAAATGTAATGATTTTCAAACAAGTAGCCGTATTATTGTCTGACCAAATTGCCGACCGATAACAAAACAGTATGAGCAAAACGAGTTCCAGCGCAGCAGAGATTTCCCAGATCGCTTTAGTGCCTTTAAAACAAGCAGCACAATATTCATGAGTACTATTAAAAAGCAACTAATAAAATAATTATCCTGATGAAACTTAAAATATTTTTTTTGCCGGTACTGATCTTTATAGCGTTTCTTGGAAAAGCGCAGGAATTAAAACGGTATGAGCACAGTACTTTCATTTCCAAAACGGATACCCTTCCTTACAGGATTCTTTTTCCTGAGCATTTCGACAGCAGTAAAAAATATCCCGTGCTCTTTTTCCTGCATGGAAGAGGAGAGAGCGGAGGCGACAATGAGCTTCAACTGAACAATGGAGGAATGCTCTTTTTAAAAAAGGAGAACCGGAAAGACTTTTCCTCTATTGTTATATTTCCCCAGTGCCCGGCAGATAGCTACTGGTCGAATGTTATTATTACAGCAGACAGTACCGGCAGACGCTCTTTCAGCTTCGTGAAAGGCGGCGAACCAACCAGGGCGATGCATGCTTTACTTGGACTGGTTGACAGGATCCTTGCAAAGCCTTTTGCAGACAAGCAGCAGATTTATGTGGGAGGCCTGTCTATGGGCGGAATGGGTACTTTTGAACTGCTGAGGCGTAAACCGAAATTATTTGCCGCCGCATTTGCTATTTGCGGGGGCGATAATACAGGTAATGTAAATAAATATTATAAGGTGCCGCTCTGGATCTTCCATGGAGCAAAGGATGACATTGTGACGCCGGATCATTCTGAGATAATCGTTGAAGAATTGAGGAAAAAAGGAGCGGATGTGAAATTTACCTTATACCCCGAAGCGAATCATAACAGTTGGGATTCTGCTCTGGCGGAGCCTGAATTGCTGCCCTGGCTTTTTTCTCACCGGAAAAATTAAGGCAGCGTAACCTCCATTTTTCAGCCTTCTATTCTTCAGGCTTCGGTTTAATATTCTTAACGTTAAACCGGGGTTTATAAGCTGGTTTTGGCTTTTCTTCAGGAGGCCTTTCAGTTGTTTCGGGAGTTTCGGCCTTTTCATTTACTGTACCGGGAATTTCCTCCTTTACCTCTGGTTCAGTTTCTTTGATTGCCCCTTCATTCTCCTCCAATGAAGGTTTCGCAGGCAGGTTTTTCATACTAAACCGCGGTTTATAGGCAGGTTTTGCCCCTGCTTTTTCAGGTGCCGGATTGTTCCCTGTGGTATCCTGCGGCTCTGGCAAAGCTTTTTCCTCATCGGTATTACCTAACTGCTCTGTAGTACCATCCTGATTTCGGGGGATATTCCGGATATTAAATTTCGGTTTGTATGCCGGCCGGGGGACATCAGACGGGACCTCAGGCTTTATTAGGGGAGTATCAGGCGCTTTTATTACCGGAGCATCCGGTGCTTCGGCGGCTTGTCCGGGCTGGCTTTCCGTTGTTTGGCCCTCTGCGGAAGATGCCTCAGAAACTGGTTTGATACTCCGGGGCTTAAAGGGCGGTTTCTTAACCGGCGGGGCGGAAGATTCCGGAGCAGCAGCGTTTTGGCCTTCCTCCTTCTTTTCTGATGCCTCTGCCGTTGCCGCAACGGTCCGTGGTTTAAACCTCGGTTTAAAACCTGCAGGTTTAGCAGCAGCAGTGCCTTCCCCGGTATCCGCAGCAGCAACATCCCCCGGAAAATAAGGCTTCTGTTCAATCGTTGGAGAACTTAAGGATTCAGCCTGTGAAGCTATTTTAGTTTCAATTGGGTTGACGGCTTTTGCAGACACTGCAAGAGGATACAAATGCCGGAGCTTATTAAACCAGAACTTTTTAGTGTGATCGAAGCTCTTTTCTCCCATCATTTCAAAGTGATTCCTGAATTCAGTGCAGAGTTCAGGATCTGCTTTTTCAAGCAGATCAATATCTATCCTCTTTTTAATGAAAAAATCTTCGAAAGTCATGGTTGAGTCTCCCGTTTAAAACTGAAGGCCGGGGATCAAAGGATATTGGGCAGCAGCCTCCTGCAACCCGCAACCTTCAACCCGCAACTTTAATTATTCTGCCATGTTATGATAAACCGCCTGTACATCATCGTCTTCTTCCAGCTTATCAATAAGCTTCAGAACGTCGGCCGCCTGTTCTTCACTCACTTCAGTGGTAGAAAGGGCAATGCGTTCCAGCTTGGCACTTTTAACTTCAATGCCTTTTTCTTCCAGCATTTTCTGCATTTTACCAAAATCTTCAAACGAAGTATGGATAACGGCAATGTCGTGCCCTTCTTCATCGGCTTCCACAAAAAGGTCCTCCAGGCCCGCATCAATGAGTTCAAATTCCAGCTCTTCCAGGTCCAGATCTTTAGGATCAAAAAGGAATACCGATTTTCGGCTGAAGACAAAGTCGAGTGATCCCGTTTTCCCGAGAGTACCGCCTGTTTTGTTGAAATAGCTGCGGACATTCGCTACCGTACGGTTTGTATTGTCTGTTGCCGTTTCTACCAATACCGCTACCCCATGTTGTGCATATCCCTCATATACAATTTCTTCGTAATCCTTCTCTTCCTTGCTGGAGGCCCGTTTGATGGCTGCCTCTACACGATCTTTGGGCATGTTTACCGCTTTGGAATTCTGAATCGCGGTACGCAGGCGTGCGTTGGATTCGGGATGTGGCCCTCCCGCTTTTACGGCCATTGCAATTTCTTTTCCAAGGCGGGTAAACTGGATCGCCATTTTGGCCCAGCGTTTAAATTTTCTCTCTTTACGGAATTCGAATGCTCTTCCCATATTTTGTAAAGTATGTATTAAATATCTTTAATTTATCTGTATTTTAAAAGCCATCTGCGAGATGAAACATTTACAGCCCAAACATAATAATATTATATTATTTCCTTAGATGGCGAAGCATTTCTTCCGTCATCCTTGCCATATCGAATTCTGGTTTCCAGTTCCAGTCGCGCTGAGCGAAGCTATCATCAATTGATTTGGGCCAGCTATCAGCAATAGCCTGTCTTGGATCATGTGCACTGTAGTTAAGCTTAAAGTCAGGAATATGTTTCCTTATTTCGATTGCAAGTTCTTCAGGTGTAAAATCCATACCCGTAAAGTTATAGGAAGAACGGATACTTAGTTTTTCAACAGGGGCTTCCATCAGTTCTATTGTCCCGCGGATAGCATCATCCATATACATCATAGGTAAACGGGTTTCGGCGTTCAGAAATGAATTATAACTTGCTTTTTTCAAAGCGTCATGGAATATATGAATAGCATAATCTGTGGTACCGCCGCCAGGTGCGGCCTTCCAGCTTATTAGCCCGGGATATCTGATACTGCGGACATCCAGGCCATGTTTATTAAAATAATATTCGCACCATCGTTCCCCGGCCAGTTTACTGATCCCATATACGGTGTTGGGGTCCATTACACAATACTGACTGGTATGCTCCTTTGGCGAGTTTGGCCCGAACACCGCTATAGAGCTGGGCCAGTACACTTTTTTGACATTAAAGTCAAGTGCAAAATCGAGTACATTCAATAAGCCGTTCATATTAAGGTCCCATGCGAGCTTTGGATTCTGTTCGCCTGTAGCGGAAAGAATAGCCGCAAGCAGGTAAATAGCGGACGGTTTATATTTCTGAAAAATGGCCTTCAGGTTCTCCTTGTCCAGAACATTAACAAACTCAAAGGGGCCTGCATTTTTAGTATCATAATCAGGGCGGCGGATATCACAGGCAACCACATAGTCGCTGCCATATATGTTTCGTAGTTCGGTAACTAACTCGGTCCCGATCTGACCGTTAGCTCCTATTACCAAAGTAGTTTCATGCATGCGCAAAAATAAGAATTTTGTTTATGCGAGGACAGATTTACATTCATGTTTATGAGTTTGATCCTTTTTCAAGTTTATTGATTCTAATGATAAATCATATTTTTGTCTTGTGAATATGTATCCCTACTCTTCTTACCGCGATATTTCTTTTGTTGATCGTTTTTTTAAGCATGAATCTGTTCAATCTAGGATCAGCCAGTTTACATCTGATAAATTATTCAGGACCAGGCAAACCGGAAAGTCGGTTCAGGGAAGGGAGATTAATTGCATTTCAGTTGGGAATGGTAAGATGAAAATACTTGTATGGAGCCAGATGCATGGCGATGAACCGACCGGTACAATGGCAATCTTTGATCTGCTTAATTTCTTTAAGGCTGATGATGACCAGAACGACCTAAGGAATATGATCCTTCATAATTGTACCCTGCATTTTATTCCGATGTTAAATCCTGACGGCGCTGAACTTTATCAACGGCGAAATGCTCAGGGAATTGATATAAACCGCGATTTCCTGGCAAAGCAGGCACCGGAAACTCTGCTCCTGCTAAACATACAGGAGGAAATTCATCCTGATTTTGGATTTAATTTGCACGATCAGAGCACGCTATGGTCTGTCAGTGGCTCCCGTAAGCCGGCTGCCATTTCCCTGCTCGCCCCTCCTGTTGACAATAAGGGTACTATTACGCCTGCCAGACAAAAGGCCATACAAGTGGTGACATCAGTATATAATATGCTTCAGGATTATATACCAGGACAAATAGGGCGATGGAATGAGGAATATGAGCCGCGGGCCGTGGGAGAAACATTTCAGAGATCGGGTATTTCAACAATTCTTATTGAGGCCGGAGGGTTTTCTGGTGATCACGAAAAACAATATCTGAGGGAACTGAATTTTAAGGTACTATTACATTCTTTTAAACAGATAGCTGCAAATGTCTGCGGGAATGACGATATAAGCATTTATCAAAATATTCCTCTGAATAACAAAGAGTTATTTCATTTGCTGATACGAAATTGCAGGGTCAGTACTCCGGGCGGCCATATTCAGGCTGACATTGGATTAAACTATACCGAAGAACCTGACGCTGCAGGGAAAAGCATGAAAAAAGTATATTCTGTTGCTGATTTTGGGGATCTGTCAACATGGAACGCTTATGAAATAATTGACGCCGGTAACGCCGCTTTAAAGCATCCTGTGATAATAGATGCCAGGGCAACATTTAATATTATGAATGAAAGGGGATTCGTATTATCATTTGCCGACGGAGTGAAGCAGACTTTTAAACAAGGCATTTAGAGGCCGGTTATTTTCTGCTGTTTGATATTTCAGAGAATGGAATTTTGAAATAGGAGCAGATTTAGAATAGAAGGATTTTATTGTTGTCTGCCCGCCTCTCAGACATCAAAATAGTAGATGTGCGCTAAAACTGCTCCAGCACCTCAATCCTCTTTTCAATCGGCGGATGAGTGGCAAACAACTGATTAAAGGAGAAAGACTTCTTCTCCCTGACAGTTGGGTGATCAATAAATAACTGAGCCACATCTTCATTTTTTACAGCCTCTATACATGGATCAACCGATATTTTACGCAGGGCACTTGCAAGGGCAAGCGGGTTTCTTGTAATTTCTGCTGCTCCCGCATCTGCCATATACTCTCTTTTTCGTGAAATTGCGAAGCGTAACAACATAGAAAGGAAATAAGCGATAATACTTACGACGATAATCACCAGGATGATCGGAGCGTTATTGTTCTTGTTTCGCCTGCCCCAGCTGCCAAACCTTAAACTGCGGATCGCCGCCTGGCTTATAAAAGCGAAAATGCCGACAAACACAATGGATATGATCAGCAGGCGTACATCGCGGTTTTTTATGTGAGTAAGTTCATGTGCCATTACACCCTCCAGCTCCTGATCGTTGAGCTTATCGATAATCCCCTGAGAGAGGGTAATGGCAAAGCTTTTCTCATTAATCCCGCTTGCATAAGCATTTAACGAGTCGTCATCAAGTACATAAAGTTGAGGCATGCGCATTCCCTGCGAAATACAAATATTTTCCAGAAGGTTATATACCCTCATATTCTCCATACGACTAAGAGCGCGCGCTCCTGTAGCTCTCTGGATAATGGCAGTATTTGCAAAATAAGCAATAGCAAACCATACAGCAACTCCAATCAGTACGAAAGGCATGATCTGTAAAAAGAAAAACGGCACCTGCTCTTTATTGTTATTAGAAAAAAACAAGATAGCATACACCATAGCCAGTAACAATACCGGGAAAGCAATAAGTAACAGGACGGTATTGAAATTATTACGGCTGATCTGGGTTTGAATCCCTACGTAAGTCATTGTAATTAAAAACTAATCTGAGGAGGTTCCTCCATAGTCTGTCTCTGTTCTAGTGAAAGCTCGTACATCGGCTGACGGGTGAATCCAAAACTTCCGGCTATCACATTGGAAGGAAAAGATTCAACAGAATTGTTAAGTTCCCTGGTTGCCCCATTGAAATATCTTCTTGCTGCAGCAAGCTTGTTTTCTATATCGCCGATTTCCTGCTGCAACTGAATGAAATTCTGATTAGCTTTTAAGTCGGGATAAGCCTCAACCTGTACCCGCAATCCCTGTAAAGCCTGGGTAAGGCTGGCATCAGCCTGCATTTTCGCGTTAGCGCCTGAAGCCTGCATTACTGCTGCCCGGGCCTGGGTAATTCTTTCCAGGAGATCTTTTTCGTGGGTGGCATACCCTTTAACCGTAGATACCAGTTGAGGGATGAGGTCGTTTCTTTGCCTCAGTTGCACATCAATGTCTGCAAAGGCGTTTTCACGGTTATTCCGCATTTTTACAAGGCGGTTATACAAACTTATAAGCCAGAGTACTATGAGTACCAGAATTGCTGCTATGATGATAATCCACATAATGATGTTTTTTTATTGATCAATTGTTTTAAGGCCGGTTAGACCGTTTATTAGCAAAGCTAATAAAATCCTGAAGAATTATGCAAGAGGCTGCAGATAAGCTCAGAAGTATTTGTTGTGACAGGGTTTTAATCTTATTTTACTTATAAATCTTATATTAGTGCCGTACTTGTAAGAATGTTATGCAACGTAAGCATGCCGGAGATTTTATCCTGGACAAATTAGGAAGGGAACTTGCACCGCATTTGTCCTATCATAATACCGATCATATTAAAGACGTTTGCAGGGTGGCGGAACAAATTGGAAGACTGGAGGATATTTCAGAATATGATATGGATCTTCTGTTAACGGCAGCTTATTACCACGATTCAGGTTATTTAAAGGGTGCCGCTAATCATGAAGAAGAGTCGTGCAGAATTGCCAGGACGACGCTGCCTGATTTTGATTATTCGAAGGAGGAAATTGATCAGGTTTGCGGAATGATCATGGCTACCAAAATACCGCAATCGCCTGAAACATACCTTGAGAAAATCATTGCTGATTCAGACCTCGACTATCTGGGGCGTGATGATTTCTTCCCCATTAGCGAAAAGTTATTTAAAGAGCTTTCATATCTTGGTGTGATAAAAACAGCAGATGAATGGAACAGAGTACAGGTTGCATTTCTGGAAAATCATCATTATTTTACCCCTACATCTCTTAACCTCCGTGATGCTAAAAAGCATGAGAACCTGGAACAGATTAAACAAAAACTAAAATAAATACCTTCAATGAGAGGCTTACGTTTACCTCAGCAGATTACAGATATCATTTATACCATTTCAGGAATCCTTTTCTGCGGTTTTGCACTGAAAAGCTTTCTGATCCCGAACCAGTTTTTCGATGGCGGTGTTACAGGAGTATCTCTTCTTTTACACGAAATTTATCATTTCAACATTGCCTATATCATTGTTTTGGCGAACCTCCCGTTTATTATTATGGGAGCTTACCAGGTAAACCGCCATTTCGCCTTTAAAACACTGGCAGCAGTGATAGGTTTGGGCATTTGTTTGCTTGTGGTGCCCTTCCCCCAGGTTACTACAGATAAACTGCTGGTATCAATTTTCGGTGGTGTATTCATGGGAATAGGTGTTGGTCTGGCAATGAGGGGAGGTTCCGCATTAGATGGGATAGAAGTACTGGCCTTATATACTGGTAAGCGGATCAGCTTCACGGTTAGTGAGATTATCCTGGGTCTGAATATCATTATCTTTTTGATCGCGGCATTTCATCTGGGGCTCCCAACGGCACTGTATTCTATTCTTACTTATTATACTGCTTCCCGGACGATAAGCTTTGTAGTTGAGGGGCTGGAAGAATATACCGGTGTTACTATTATTTCCGGACAGAGCGAGATGATCAAAGAGCGTCTGGTAATGGAACTTGGAAGAGGTATTACCGTATATAAAGGAGAACGGGGCTTTCTGAAAGAAAGCTTTAATATCAGTAATCCGGTGGATATCGTGTTTACTGTAGTGACCCGGTTAGAAGTAAGACGTCTCAGAAATCTTGTACATGAAATTGATGATAAAGCATTTGTGTTTACGAGTTCGATAAAAGAAGCCGCCGGAGGAGTGCTCAAGCGAAGGGCAAGGCATTAATATTCACCCCGCCCTGATACCGAAAAGGCTGCTGCGCCATATCCGTTGTTAAGCGATGACCTGATAAATAGTCACTGGCTTAGCTTTATTTTTTAGATTTACTTCGCCGATTTTTTCACAACTGAACGATTCTTTCGCTTTTTGGTAGACTTCTTCTGTTATTATAATCTGACCGGCTTTGGCTACCGATTGCAACCGTTGAGCTAAATTCACTGAATCTCCGATTACCGTATAGTCCAGGCGTTTCAGGGATGCTGATCCGATATTTCCGGAAATCATCTCTCCGCAATTTATACCTACTGAAATTTCGGGCCTGAAGGTGCGGCCGTCTGCTGTAATTTCTTCTGCTGACGCAAGCTGCCCTTTAACAGCGAGAGCAGCATCGATTGCCCTGTCGAGATGATAATCGCCCCTGAATACCGCCATAACAGCATCGCCCATGAACTTATCCACATGTCCGCCAAGAGCGATGATTTCTTTTACGATCTTATCAAACAGGTTATTAATCAGGTTCACCACGGTGTTTGCCGGCACGTTTTCGGTGATAGCCGTAAATCCACAGATGTCTATAAACATAACAGATGCTTCGAGTGTCTCGTTTCGCAGCAGGCTGCTTTCGAATTCCTTATGGGCCATGAAATTGAGCACCGTTTCATCCACATACATTTTCAGGATATTATTTTCACGTATTGCCCTGAATGTTTCCTGGAGTTGCCTGACATGACTGATCGTTTTTTCCATGGTAACGTCGAGATCTTCGAAGTCAACCGGCTTGCAAACAAAGTCGAAAGCACCCCGGTTCATTGCCGTTCTGATGTTCTCCATGTCACCATAGGCAGAAACGATAATGGCCTTTACCATAGGATTGGCTTCTGCCAGCCGGTTTAAAAGAGTAAGGCCATCCATTACAGGCATATTGATATCGCTGAGTACAATGTCGAAATCAGGATGCTGTTCGAGTTTTTCGAGGGCTTCGGCACCATTCTGGGCAAAAACAAATTCGTAAACATTCTCGCGGATCTTCCTTCTGAATTTTTGTTTTACAAGGAATTCCAGATCAGTCTCATCATCTACCACTAATATCTTAGCCATTATGTACAAAAGTTTTAAGTTTTTCCTTTAGAATGTTAAAATCAAGAGGTTTGGTTAAAAAGTCATCTGCCCCGTTTTGCATGGCCTGGCGGTGATTTTCCTCATCGCCATAAGCAGTGATCATCATCACCACCGGTGGGGGCATATCATATTCATGCCTGATATGAGAAAGCAGTTCAATCCCACTCATGCCAGGCATATTAATATCCGAAAGGATCAGGACTACTTCTGAATGTTTTTTTTCTAAATAGTCCAGTGCTTCTTCTCCTGAAAGTGCAAAGTCGAATTCAACTTCATGATTTCTGATCTCTTTTCTGAAACGCTGTAAAAAAAGAGGTTGAACGTCTGCCTCATCATCAACTACCAATATTTTCATAATTGCATTAAGAATTAAATTACACAGGGATACAAATTATAAATTCAGTAAACTCACCTTCATTGCTTTTAATGTCTATTTTCCCTTCATGCCCTTTTACTATAATGTCATAACTCAGCGACAATCCAAGCCCTGTTCCTGCACCTGTTGGTTTGGTGGTGAAAAAAGGCTGCATAATTTTATCCCTGATATGTTCGGGTATGCCGGTTCCGTTGTCTTTAACCCTTATTTCAAGCGATCCGTTCAGCAGGATGGTGCTTACCTCTACCGCAGGTTCATAACTTCCGTTAAGTTCCTTCTTTTTTTCTGATACGGAATAAAAAGCATTATTAAATAAATTAAGGAACACTCTGCCGATATCCTGCGGCACTACTTTAAGTATCGGAGTTGTGGGGTCAAAGTTGGTGACGAGCTGCGCATTAAAACTTTTATCTTTTGCCCTGCATCCATGATAGGAGAGCCGCAGATATTCATCGGCGAGGGCATTTATATCAGTAGGTTCTTTTTGTCCTGTACTGGTCCTTGAATGCTGCAGCATTGCTTTTACAATGCTATCCGCCCGTTTACCATGATGCGTTATTTTTTCAAGGTTGACGGTCAGGTCCTGAATAATTTCAGTCGCATATTCCTTTTCTGCTTCCGGTAATTTTTCCAGAGGTCCCGTTTTAAGTTCATCCAGCAATTCTGTACTAACTTCTGAAAAGTTATTGACGAAATTTAACGGATTCTGGATCTCATGGGCAATGCCTGCGGTAAGTTCGCCCAGGGAAGCGAGTTTTTCCTGCTGGATAAGCTGGACCTGTGTAGCCCGGAGTTCCTTTATTGTATCCTGCAGCTCCTCTTTTTGCCTGTTTATCTCCGCAGTCCGCTCGGTCACCATTATTTCAAGTTCGTCTTTCTGATCGGCTACAATTTTTAGTTCCTGCTGTTGTTTTTTGGTATTTGCCCAGCGTGCATAGATCCAGATAAAAGATCCAAACACCGCAAACCCGAAATAGTTATCCCATTGGCTGTAAAAGTCCGGAGCAATTATAAGGACAACACTACTTAGCAAAACGGCAACGACCAGCGGGAAATGAGCCTTCAGTAAAGGCTTATACATTTTAAGATCATCTTCTTTGTTTGCATAAAAGAGGATTCCCAATAGTGTAAATCCTGCGATGAAGCCATTTACTTTATGATTAAAATAAAGTCCGGATACAATGAACAACGCTAATACGGCAAGTCCCGATGCCGATAATAGCCTGTTCCATTTAGGATACAACGGGGTGTTCTTAAAAGCTTTTTGTATACGTCTTATAAGTAAGTAAGCCGCAAGAAAAGGGAAAAAATACATTCTTTGTCCAGATTATCACAATAAAAAACTAAAATAGCTATTTAAATTCTAAAGTGTAAAGCTTTCCTGTTTCATACTTCCGTTTATCTGCCTTGGTATGCTTTTCCGGTCCGCGGCATCACATTCCTTTCTTCACTTCAGTGTCATCTCTTTTTTGTTTATTGGTATATCGGGATTTTTCGATATATCTTTACATTATGGATCATTTGGAAATATTTAAAGCGCTTTCTAATAAAAGCAGACTACAAATCCTCCAGTGGCTGAAGGAACCCGAAAAGTATTTTCCCGTTCAGGAAAGTGCCGGCTTTGATGAAGCGGGTGTGTGTGTTGGACAGATACAGAAAAAAGCCGGTCTTACCCAGTCTACAGTTTCCGAATACTTAAGCATATTGCAGCGGGCGGGGCTGATCACCTCCACAAGGATAGGTCAATGGACTTATTATAAAAGAAATGAAGAGGCTTTTGCTAAGCTCAGCGAACTGATCAATAGTACTTTGTAAACTAAGATAAATATTCTATATATAATTTACAGAAACAGTATATAAAACGTTTATATCGGTCTCCCTTCTTCTTTTAAAGAACAGTTTATAAATGAAAAAAAATAATGAATATGAAAACAGATAGTCTTTTCAGTCCTTTTCAACTGAAATCATTGAACCTTAAAAACCGTATTGTAATGGCCCCGATGACGCGTTCTTTTTCACCGGATGGCATACCAACAGACGATGTTGCCGCTTATTACAGGAAAAGGGCAGAGGGTGAAGTTGGGTTGATCCTGTCGGAAGGAACAGTTATAGATCGTCCGTCATCTTCAAACGACAAGAATATTCCTCATTTTTACGGCGAAAGGGCACTTGCCGGCTGGCAGAATGTGATTAATGCCGTTCATGGGGCCGGAGGAAGCATGGGACCGCAGATATGGCATATGGGAGTGATGGAAAACCATTATTCAGGCTGGTTGCCGGAATCTCCCTTTGAGGGGCCGTCAGGGCTAAGCAAGCCCGGTTTTAAAAATGGTAATACCATGTCTGAATCAGATATTGCAGATACGGTTGCTGCTTTCGGAAAAGCTGCATCTGATGCGAAGCGCCTCGGCTTTGATTGTATCGAAATTCATGGGGCCCACGGCTATCTTATTGATCAGTTCTTTGCCGAAACAACTAATTTACGGACAGATAGCTACGGGGGAGCTACCTTGCCGGAACGCAGCCGTTTTGCCGTTGAAGTGATTAAAGAGATCAGAAAGCAGGTTGGTGAAGACTTCGCCTTGATCATCAGGCTGTCGCAGTGGAAGCCCTATGACTATAACTATAAGATGGCAAAAACGCCTGCAGAAATGGAAGCATGGCTTAGTCCGATGGTTGAAGCCGGGATAGATATTTTTCATTGTTCCCAAAGACGCTTCTGGGAAGCAGAATTTGAGGGTTCTGACTTGAACTTTGCAGGATGGGCAAAAAAGATAAGTGGTAAACCTACTATAACAGTAGGATCTGTGGGCCTGAGCGGCGAATTTCTTGCAGCTTTTGGAGGAGAAAGCTCTCAGCCCCGTTCTCTTGATGAACTCCTGCGCCGCCTGGACCGTGGTGATTTTGACCTTGTGGCTGTAGGCAGGCCATTGCTGGCGGACCCGGAATGGGTGAAAAAGATCCGCGATCACAGATCTGATGAATTAATGGGTTTTACAAAGGCCGCCCTGGCAGAATTAGTCTGATTTTTTGCTTGATAATGTTCATTTATGACTGTTATGAAAAACAAGGGTGCAACATCACTTTAATTAGCTTATGCAGTTCATCCGGCTGATATAAACTACCTGAGCCCTTTCAGTTCCGGACACATGAATCCGGGTGCAAATGATATTAGCAGAAACGTTCACTATCGTTTTGTGATTGATATGACTACATTGAATTAAAAGAGGTTTTTACAATATTCTTTTCTTTTAATTTTTTGTATAAATACTTAAAACAAAACAGAAATAATACGTGTTTTTCCTGTGCATTAAGGTGAAGTAAGATTTCACAAACTAATTTTTTAGCCCGGTTCATCCGGGCTTTTTTTTATGGTACGCCGGCCGGGGCACATATGCCTGATGGTATAATCCAACCCTGGCCTTCCGTTTTTATTTATGCGATTGGAGAAAAAATAAAACCACCCCCAAAAGTTTTTTATATCCGGATAAGCTGAATGTTAAAGGAAAAGCGTATTTTATCGTCATTGAATGCACCCGGATTTCTGATTTGGGTATTAAATCAGCGACACTGGAAGCGTAACGAATAAAACCACCACCCCTCACCACCCCAAAAGTTTCTTCCGAAAACTGCCCTTTTTTGGGGGTTGAACCTGATTATTCTGAAAAAATTCAGGCGGAAAGAAACGACCGTACCAATGCCGCCCCGGGTTCGCCCTCCGGCCGCTGCAAATTCGGTGTTTCTTTCATAGTTCTTTCATCCGGCGTTCATTGTTCTTCCGAAGTTCTTCCGAACGCAATGGAAGAACTTCGGAAGCCGGATGGTAAAACAGGCGAACAATGGGGCCTTATGGGCCGAACTTAGGGCGGATATGCTGTGGCTGTAACATCAGCGATTTTTTTAGTAAAAGGCCTTCTTACGGACAGATTGGGACAAACCGGGACAGACACGGCCAGATTGGGACAAATACAGACAAATTGAGTAAAACCCGGTAAATTCGGGACATCAGCCTCTGATCGCTATGATTTTGGAAAATGCCGTTGTATGTTTGTCTTCGTA
>JAATFW010000258.1 GCA_015654985.1 Sphingobacteriales bacterium
ACTATCTTAAAATGATAGATAAGAGCTTCCATATTATTATATACTTCTTCCTTTGGAGGAAGATAAATTTCAGGAACATCAGCATGAAAAATGCCCTTCGGCTCTTTTTCAATTTTATCAAGTGCCTGCTCAATAATGCGGATACTTTGATACATCTCCTCGTTCCTTACCATGTACCGGTCATAAACATCACCCGTTGTTCCAACCGGGATGTCGAAATCAAAATCTTCGTAAGAACTATAGGGTTCATTCGCCCTGACGTCATAATCTACTCCGCAGGCCCGAAGAATCGGCCCGCTCCAGCTATAACTTAAAGCTGTTTCTGCATCTACCGGACCTACTCCGGCAGTACGGTCTATAAATATACGGTTACGGGTAAACAGCTCTTCAAATTCCTTAAGAACAGGAGGATATTCCTTTACAAATTTTCTGATCTTTGCCCAGGCAATATCATTAAAGTCGCGTTCAAAACCACCAATGCGGCCAATATTTGTAGTTAACCGTGCCCCGCAGATCTCCTCATAGATCTCATAGATATGCTCACGCTTTTCCATAAGATACAGGAATCCCGAATAAGCACCCGTATCTACCCCCAATATACCATTACAGATCAGGTGATCAGAAATACGTGCCAGCTCCATGATAATTACGCGCATGTAATCCACTCTCTTTGGAGTCTGCACGCCCAGCATCTTTTCTACCGTCATATGCCAGCCCATATTATTAATGGGAGACGAACAATAGTTCATCCTGTCGGTAAGAGGAGTGATCTGATAAAAAGGCCTGTGTTCGGCTATTTTCTCAAAAGCTCTGTGAATATATCCAATAGTAGAAACACCACTAACAATACGTTCTCCATCCATCTCCAGGACATTCTGAAACACTCCATGTGTAGCCGGATGCGTAGGCCCCAGATTTAACGTGGTGGTTTCTTTGCGTTCCTGATTATTTACAATAACGGGTTGATTCATTTTTTTTACCTTCCAAAGAAAAAGTCCTTTTTATCAGCACGATTAGGGTCCTCAAGCGGAAATTCCTTCCGCATCGGAAACACCGTCATATCATCAACATTTAAAATACGACGCAGATCCGGATGTCCCTCAAAATTCACTCCATAGAAATCATACGTCTCACGTTCCATCCAGTTGGCCCCGTTCCACAGAACGGTAGCTGAAGGAATAGAAGGATTGATGTCCTCAAGGAAAACTTTAATACGCACCCTTACATTATTTCTGAAACTGTGAAGGTGATAAATTACTCCTATCGGCAACTGTCTTTCAGGATAATGAATACCTGTAATATCTGTAAGATAGTTAAAGCTTAACTCCTGATCTTCTTTAAGGAATGTTAAAATCTCAAGGATATTTTCTCTGCCTGTCTCAAAAGTAAGAAGGCCGAGAGGTTCTGACGACAATGAAATTTTAGTTCCGAATCTTGCACTCAGCTTTTCGAGTACAGCCTGATTGCTTATTTTACCCATTTACTGGATTCCGTATTTATTTAATAACTCCTTATATTCAGGCTGACTTCTTCTGCGCATAGGCTCGTTCCTTACCAGGTCCTGCAATCTCAAAACACCATTTAAAATAGCTTCAGGACGCGGCGGACAGCCAGGAACATATACATCTACCGGAATTACTTCATCAATACCCTGTAAAACTGAATAGGTATCAAAGATCCCCCCGCTTGTTGCACAAGCCCCTACAGCTATTACCCAGCGTGGCTCTGCCATTTGTATGTAAACCTGCCTTAAAACAGGCACCATCTTCTTCGCAATCGTTCCCATAACAAGCAACATGTCGGCCTGCCGCGGTGAAAAGGATGGCCTTTCAGCACCGAAACGACCAAGATCGTAATGCGCTCCCATAGTCGCCATAAACTCTATACCGCAACACGATGTCGCAAACGGCAGGGGCCATAACGAATTTGCACGCGCCAGCCCCACTACCTTATCAAAAGAAGTTGCAAAAAACCCCGACCCTTCAATCCCTGCAGGAGCTTCTGCTAATTTTATATCACTCATTTTGTCTCCTTTTAAATAAAAAAGCCCATTTCTTCGTACGAGATATGGACTTCAAAGTTACAACATTAATGCAACCCTATAATCACGCTGCAATAATTTAGAATATTTCTAATGTATTATTCCCAGTCCAGTGCTTTTTTCTTAATAATATAAACGAACCCTAAAAGCAGGGTTCCCATAAAAATAAACATTTCAATCATACCATCTAAACCCATCTCACGAAAATTAACAGCCCACGGATACATAAAAATTACTTCCACGTCGAAAAGGACAAACAGAATAGCTACAAGAAAATACTTAATTGAAAAAGGAGTACGTGCGTTTCCTACTACTTCAATCCCCGCTTCAAAAGGCGTCAACTTATCTTTGGTCTTTCTCCTGGGGCCAATCAGATGGGTAAGCACCATTGTAAATACAACGAAACCCAATGCCACGAACATTTGAATTATGATTGGCAGATAATTTACCGGCGTACTGGCTGCTTCCATCATCCTTGATTTTGGTGCAAATATAAAAATAAAAAGGGCCTTTACAGGCCCTTTTTATTTTTATTTACCGCTTATTGACTTAAGCACATCGCTTGCATAGGCGTTGGCCGGATCAAGCGCCAATGATTTATTAAAGTATTCTTTAGCCTTTGACTGATTTGAGCTAAGATAGTACGCTCCCAGGTTATTATAAGCCTCAACAAGAGGATTTTTATATCTTGGATCGGCCATAGCACCTTCTTTTGCCTTCAGCACCTCAATGTATTTCTCATAAAACGGAACCATTAACCCTTTTGAATTCTGTTCATCGTCCAGCATACGGTTGATCCTGGCCCGGTAGAGATACGAATCAGGAGTAGAGGGCGATTTCTGCGCAACATAGCTAAATGCAGAATCTGCTTTTACCAACAAATCCCGGCTTGTTTTTTGCGTTGCCGGATCTTTCCCTGCGTAATCAAAGTAATAAGCCATACCCAGATAAAAATTATCATAAATGATCGTTTTTGACGTCGTATCAGCTATTGCCAGTTCATACAGTTTGGCCGACAAATCATACTTCTTCTCGGTAAATTTCGCCTTTCCCAGATCACTAAGGGGCGCTGCATAGGAAGAATCCATTTTAATAGCTTTTGCAAGAGTCGAAACACCCGAAGTATCTTCTAACTGAAGCTGAGCTTTGCCGAGATTGAAGTAATCCAAAGCAATAACTCTTTCAGGTTCAACTTTCGCTATAAAATCCTGAAGGGCCTTTACACTTTCTGCATAGTGGCCGTTTTCGAAAGCTGAATAACCCAGGTATCTGTAAATACGGGGATTACTCTGAGCCTGAGAAGCCATTTTCTGCGCTTCCTGCTCTAACGCACTATACTCCTTTGAAATATACAGAAAATCTGCATAACGCATTCTTGAATCCAGCGACCGGTCTGTAAGATCCATATACTTTCCGTAATACTGCAGAGCCTGTTTAATCTTTGCTTCCTCATATTTATTATCCACGGCCCATTGGTAGTAAGTTTCAGCAAGTTCCCTGTAAGCCGGGGCGTAATTAGGATTAATAGCTAAAATAGCATTAAACTCATCTGCCGATTCCTTGAATGCCTTTGAAAGCCTTACGCTTTTGCCTAATTCAATCTTCGCCCTCAGGAGATTTTTATCCATATCGAATGCGGTACGGTAAGCACTGTAAGCCTCGCTGTTTTTCTTATCCCCCCTGTAAGCATCACCTAATGCCAGGAATACCTCTGCATCCTTTTCATTAATAGATTTAGCCTTCTCCAGGTTTGTTATTGCAGTTGCATAATCTTTGGCGTCAGTGTATGCTTTCCCTATATAAAGATAAGGAGTATCATCCTTCTTCTTTGCCAGCGAAATGGCTTTATCAAAATTAGCCTTCGCAGACGCCGTATTCTTCGACCGGAGATCTATCGAACCTAATCCAACATAATTCAGGGGATATTCACTGCTTGCTGCAACCCCTTTTGTAAAGATCGCTTTGGCAGAATCTGCGTAATCATTCTTCAGGTAAACATCCCCGAGATAGAAATAATTCTCACCGGCAGCCGGCTGTGTTGCTATCAGCTTTTTAAGAATAGTTTTAGCCTGCTGATATTGCTCTGCATCAATTGCCTTTTTCGCGTCCCCTAAATTCTGTGCAAAAGCTGCCGTCATCATCAACCCAGCTACCAGGCTTGCTTGTACTGCTCTTCTTATCACTTTCATAGTTTAATTATATCCTTTTTATTTTATTTGATTAATATTTCCCTCGGAGGTATTTTGTCAGGAAGCAACCCCGACTTTAATACAATTCTCTGACCAGTTTCACCTGCAAGAAAAGAGGCAAAGCCCCAACCCAATCCAGGCCCTCCCTGGCAATTAATAATATATAAACCTCTGCTGAGGGGGTAAAGCTCCATTGCAAGATTGTCCTGACTTGGTTTGTAAAACTTATCAGAACCTGGCTTTCCGGGAATATTTTTAACCCCGAGAACCTTTAAGCCTCCTATAAACGGCTCCAGGTCTTTACCCGGTTGCTTATACCAATTTATACCTATAACACCGATTGTACCTAAATTATTGTGTACATACTCAATAACTTCTGCATTTGTTTTAAGAGCATACACCCCTTTTGCCGGCAATTTAGTAATTTTTGCTAAATTTTTTAAATACCTGACAGTACTTGAGTTAGGATTATCAAAAACAAGTTGCCTTTTTGAAGGCTTTCCCTGCATAATATCTATAATTTCCTCAACTGTAATAGTTGTATCAGCAGAAGCCTTATTACAAATAAGAGCAACAGCATCCACAGCAAAACGATTTACCCTCACCTTGATCTTTTTCCGTTCAAAGACTTTCGCCTCATCAGGGCTCAATGTCCTCGACATAATAGCTACCCTGGCACTGTCGTTAAGAAAAGCATTTACAAGCTGCGTCTCTGCTTTATAATTTAATTTAACATCAGCTCTTGGGTAAGCATTTTCAAATACGTATAGCTGCCCGTCTACAATCGGGGCAAAACTTTCATCCACTAATATCTCAGTAGATCCAGACGTTTCCGTTTGTTTCTTGTCATTACAGGAAACAAAAAGAGCCGCAAAAGTTATTAAGAGAAAAATGCTTCGTTTCATGCCGTCAGTCCCTCCGGGTTTGCAACAAACGTACTAATCTTAATAAAGCATACGAGATCAGGAACACCCCAAATACAACCCGGTATGTCTTTTCAAGCTGCAACGGGATGCCATTCCAAAAAATAAGGGCTATGCCCAATGCCAGATAAAACACGAACATAAACAGCCCAAAAATGAACAAAAATCGCCTTGCGGGCGATTTTTGTTTACTTTCTCTTTCTATCATTTATTGTCCCTCCAGGTTCAGCATGATAGGTAACGTATATTGTACACGCACCGGCCGGCCATTCTGGATACCCGGCTTCCATTTCGGAGCCTTTTTTAACATCCTCGTCGCTTCCTCTCCTGTACCCATTCCAAGGTCACGCACAACTTTTATATCAGTAAGGCTACCGTCTTTTTCAACGATAAAACTCATTATTAATCGTCCGGATACCCCCTGTTCACGGGCAGCAGCAGGATAAACATAATTTTTACTTACATAAGCATAAAACTTAGGCAAACCTCCCGGGAATTCAGGCATCTCCTCAATACTTGCAAAATCATGCACTGAGTTATCTTCCACCACTGCTGCCTTTGTTGGAGGCGCAGTACCTACAGGCTCATCAATTCTGATTTCCGCATTAGGGTCACCGGCAATGGTTTTCTGCCCCGGATCAGCCACCTTCAGCTCTTCTACCGTAGGAGGTTCTTCATCCCTCACTTTTTCAGCAGGCACAACTACCGGAGGCGGAAACCTTATCTGGTCAACCTTCGGCCTTGGCGGCTCTGCTGCCGGTGGCGGAGGCGGAGCCTGCTCGTCTACCGGTGGAGGCGGAGTTAACACTACTTCGGTTTCTATAAGCTTATTCTCAGCCTCTTCGGGAGCGAGGCCCTTAACATACTTGGCAATAAGCGGGGCACTTATTGTAAGAATAAAAAGGATACTACCTACAATGAGAGCTCTGTTTGTGGTTCTGGAATTATTCTTACGAAGCTGATAAGCCCCATAAGCCTGATTTCTGCCAGCAAACACAATCTCAATCCATTGCGGGTTAAAAATATCTAATTTTGCCATCTTTACTTTATTAATAGTACTAATAAATATTATCGCGTTTAAGCAACCCAACTTCAGCATCAGCAATATCTACAATGGCATACCGCTGTAAATTGGTGATCTTTATCTCATCCAATATATCTACCAGATTTTTGTAGTTCGACTTATCACTGGGTTTTATTAACACCATTATATCTTTACCGTACTTCGCCTTAATCTGCTTTGCCTGATCCAATAACGCCTTACGGATACCATCTTTCCCGTAGTTTTCAACCGTAGGAGGAGTTAAAGGATTATCAGCCATCCCAATATACCATTCTATACGGTCTTTATTCCCTAATAACACGTTCATTGTCCGGTTATCAGCTACATCTAGTTGCTCTTCCGGTTTATTTACATCTTTATCCGGCATTGCAAGGTCCATGGCCTGGGGCTTTGCAAGAGTGGTGGTAAGCATAAAGAAGGTAATTAAAAGAAACATAAGGTCAACCATCGGTGTCATATCGACACGCGCTGTGTGCTTTTTGCTTCTTATCTTACCGCCTTTTTTCTTACCTCCACCGGAGGTATCTAATTCTGCCATTCTTTCTAAAATTTAGAGGTTACCATTAATCCAGCCCTTCAAGTGAAGTAATTAAACTAAATTTATTAACCTTCTGTCTCTGTAAAATATTTATAACCTTTTTTATAGTAGGATATGCTTCTTTCGAATCTCCTTTAATTGAAACACGCATCTGCGCATCATCAACTTCCTTTGTAGCTACACGCGCATTGTAAATCCAGTCATGCAGTTGAGAAGCAGTATTCCCCACAGAATCCATCGGTATTCCGGGTTGAAGCCCCGCTTTGTTTCGCGCATCTCCGGACATCGCTATGATCTGCTTTAACTGATGAATATCCACACCAAAACTTTCCATCAGAGAGAAACGTTTTTTTTCTTCAGGAGTAAACTGGATCTTATACCGTTCACCCATCTTTTCAAGCATTCTTTCGCGGATAAGCTGTCCTTTAACGCCGAAGAAAACTTTTCCGGTCCCCACTGTTACTGTACCAATGTCAGTTTCAGGAACTTTAATTTTTACCGTTGAAGAAGGAGTATCTACGGGCAGCGGTTCCGGTTGACGGGCTGTTGCTGTTAAGATAAAGAATGTTAACAACAGGGAAGCTACGTCACACATCGCCGTCATATCTATAACCGTACTCTTTCTTGGTACTTTTACTTTAGGCATCGCTTTATTTTATAATGATTCCTTTATCATTTTTAATAGTGATGAAAAAAAACCGGACATTCCATAAATCCGGAATAATTTTTTTTCAGATTTTATTTATGTGTACTGGCGTAGGTCTGTACAATAGAAAATCCTGCTTCGTCAATTGAATAAGTTAATTTATCAATTTTAGAAGTGAAAATATTGTACATAATAATTGCAACAGTAGAGACAGAAATACCTGTAGCTGTGTTAATAAGCGCTTCGGAGATACCATTCGCAAGCTGTGCCTGGTCAGGAGCTCCTGAAGTAGCAAGTGCAGCAAACGATTTAATCATCCCTGTTACAGTTCCTAACAGACCGGTAAGAGTACCTACAGATACCAGCGTTGCTATGATAGTCAGGTTTTGTTCCAACATTGGCATTTCAAGAGCCGTAGCTTCTTCAATATCCTTCTGGATAGCCAATGAAGCCTGATCATTATCAAGTGTTCCGTCTGCTTCTACTTCCCTGTATTTTTTCAGGCCTGATTTAATCACATTTGCTACAGAACCTTTTTGCTTATCGCATTCTGCCATAGCAGCTTCAATATTACCAGTTGCAAGAAAAGTCTGAACTTTCTTCACGAAACTTTCAACATTGCCACTTCCTGCAGCTTTGGATATTACAAAGAACCTTTCGATCGAAAAAACAATTACCATCAAAAGCATACCCATAAGTACTGGTACGATTACTCCTCCTTTGTAAACCATTCCGAAGTAGTTGCCTGACAGCGGATGTCCGTTCTCAGGGTCGCCACCTTCAAAATTTGTGGGACTCCCCATCACAAATTTCCATAGAAGGATACCGATAATAACACAGATAACGATTGTTAAACTTGCAAAAATACTTGAACCAGTGCTTTCTTTCTTCGCAGTTGTTGGTTTTGGTGCGGTTGCCATTTTTCTTAAAATTTAGTTTTTAGTTTTAATTTAAAATATAATAGTTGCTACTTATTTGCAATAATACAATAACAAAATTAGAATTTTCGAACTAATAAAAATGTGATTCTGATTACATTTCCGTTATTCCTATTCAGCAGCATCCCCGATCAATAGGAACATAACGTTCATTTCAAAAAAACTGTCTTTTTACTGCAAACAATTTTTTGCAATAAAAACCATTTTTTTTTTCAAATGCAAGCATCCTGCAAAAAAGAGTTGCTTAACGGAGACTTTTAAATCACTTTTTATTGATTCTGCCATTAACCGCCTGATTTTTTAACCTTATACCCTTCCGATTTCAGGCTTTCCATGATCTTTTCGCGAAAATCGCCCTGAACGATAATTTCTCCGTTTTTCGCAGAGCCCCCTGTTCCGCATTTCTGCTTTAATTTTTTTCCCAGCGATTCCAGGTCGGCAGCAGTGCCGATAAAACCGGTAATAAGGGTAACCGCCTTACCTCCCCGTTGTTTCTTATCAAGCTGAACCCTCAGATCCTGCTTTTCAGGCGCCGGCGTTTCCTGCTCTGCAGATTCATCAAACTGAAATTGAAAATCCGGATCGGTTGAATAAACAACTCCGGCAACGTTCCTGTTCTTTTTCGGCATGCAGCTAATATAACACAGAAAGCGAAGAAGGTTTTACAGAAATTGAAATTTCCTGCCCCATTTCTTTTGGCTCTCCATCTAAATGTACCATCATATTATTGTCTGATAGTATACGTATATTTTTACCTTTTATTATTTCAAGGTATTTAGAATTATGAGAAGTTTTAGTGAACATCCTTAAAGCTACCACAGG
>JAATFW010000025.1 GCA_015654985.1 Sphingobacteriales bacterium
GTTCGTACCATGTTCGCTTGAAAGATATTCTCTGTTACCTGCTCTTTATCGTCTGTTTTGCCTGCCAATTATCGGGATGGCAATCAGGAAACGAAGAGGGTATGAATCAGGAGTGAGGATGGTTTTTAGTTATAGCAGACTTTGTTAACAATTAGGCCGACTGCCTTCTATACAGCCAATCTTTTTTCTTTTTCACGGCCCTGGATCTAAAATGTTTAGTAAAACTTAACGAATAGTTTAAGACGTGAACTTTTTCCTGTATTATTCAGCGTTCCACGCCCGCGACGCCTTTAAGTTCTCCAGCAAGTTTTTCAGTTACAGCAATAATATCGTCGGCCACGTGAGTGTTGTTCATGATAATTTTATCAGCGGAATCTTTGTATGGTAACAGATATTTATTATAGGCAGGGAGTACATGATTAATCCATTGGTACATAATCATATCTTTGTCATAGCCTCTTTCAGCAATGTCACGTTTAAGTCTGCGGTTAAGGGTAATTTCTTCATCAGCATCGATAAAGATCTTCATATCGAACAATGCTGCTATTTTTTCAAAGTGGAATATAAATAATCCTTCTATAATAATTATGGGAGCGGGATGTATTGTAAGCATTCTGGCCCTGTCTTCATCTACATTAAAGGTATATTCTTTTTTACAGATTGTTTCACCATTAATAAGCGTGCGCAGATCTGTTAACAGCTTCTGGTCGTCTATACATTGCGGAAGATCAAAATTGACCCAGCCATTTTCATCCAGCGGTTGCTGGTCCATTGGTTTATAGTAATCGTCCTGTGATACCAGAGAGATCTGATTATTGGTAAAATGATTTAAAAAGCAATTTAAAAAGAAAGTTTTTCCTGAGCCGCTTCCTCCGGCGATGCCAATCACAAATGGTTTATTCATTTGGTACACCATAGTCTATGTTAACCCTGAACCTTTTATCCAATGCACCCAGCAGATCGGCAGTCGCTTTTGTTATGACAATAATCACATCTTTTGTTGTTTCGTTTTCTGTGTATTTTCCTACCACTTTCGCAAAAGTACTTTTTCCGTTCATTGGATTCGTGACCTTTATTACTGTTCCTATGGGAGCGGTTTTATGAAGGGCAAGCATCTTATTTGAATCGAGGTTTTCGTCGGTAATCCATACAGCAATTCCCTGCTCTGCACGTTCTGTTAGCCCATATCTGTTCGGATGTATTTTTGCCTGATCCTCAGTTGCCGAGTCGGGCTCTTCCTGTTTTACTACCGGCGAAATTATTTCCGGTGCAGGAGGCAGTGCTGCGATTGAGGTACCTCCATGCCTTACCTTAATGATTTGCCCGATACTGAGACTATTATTCTTAAGATTATTGATTCGTTTAATCTCTTCGATGGTAGTGTTGAACCTCTTAGCTATTGCAAAAAGAGTTTCTTTCGGGCCTACTTTATAGTCAATCAGGTCGGCAGAATTTTCCTGTACAGTTGTCCTGTCGGTGTTTAACAGGTATGGTCTTTCTGTAGGTATCCGGAGTGTAATCCCGGGTTGAAGAGTTTTAACCTTATTCGTTTCTATAAGATCTTTTGGACGAACATTATATAAGCGACCAATAGAATAATAGGTTTCTTTGGGTGCTACCTTATGTAATATGACCTGTTTACCATTATCATTTTCAACTCCTATAGAATCTCTCAAGGTTTTGCCGAAAGCATTTGAAGTGAAAATAACGCAAAAAATTGCCAGTATAGAACGCATTTGCTTTTTTCTGTTAATTTTTAAGATTGCAATTATACTAAATACGAAACAAATTTCTGTTTGTTATCGCATATACAGAATAAATGGTTGTGTTGGATAAAGAACGCTTCGGGGTTGAACTTTTGTATATTCAAAGCGAGAATTTCATCTAAAATAAGTGTATCTCCTTTATATACAAGGAGTTTTTGAGTGTAACCCTCACCTGTTTTTACATGAAATGAGAAAAATTTCTTTTTGTTAAACATGCTGTAAAGCACCGGGCCGGAAATGTTTTGGGGAAGGAGATGTCTGTTGAGGGGAATATCATCAGTGATATCAGGAATAATAATGTCTCTTGAAACGGGTTTGTAGTCTTTTACAGGATACTGTTGCACTGAACCGTTTAACGGTGAAAGCAGTTCATGAAAGCGTGGCTGAATGGACGGGTTGTATGCTATAAGTCCTTCTTCAGATACAGTATAAAGTGTTTTATTGAAATGCTGCCATTGTGCTTCTCCTTTTCTATTCAGCGCGATAATGCCTTTATGTTCAGGACTTTTTTCCATCAGGTAGCCATGCAGAAAGACTAATCCCCCGGTTACACGGTCAATTCCCCAGTTCCAGCTATCCTCCACAGAAATCTCCCTAAAAAAGCATTCGCCTGTTCTGAAATCAAATGCAGAAAACGTTGCGGTATGATTTTCAACATCCCTTGTTTCTATTGCTACGACGGTTTGTTTCTCATCTGTTTCAATTTTCCATATAATTCCTTTAAATTTTTCACTTAGGGATGGTTTTAATGTATATTTATTAGCTGAAGACATGTTTCAAAAATAAGAATTATGAACCGCTATTATAAAGTCACTCTTTCTGTTATTTTGTTTTTACTTCCCGTACTGTTGCCTTCGGCCGTTTCCGCAGCTGGTATTGATAAAGTTTATGTATTTGATATGAAGGAGGAGATTGGGCCTTCAGCCTGGCGCCTGACAAAAAAAGCTTTTGAAAATGCTAAGGAGAATCAGGCCGGAACTGTACTGATCAGGATGAATACATTTGGGGGAATGATAGATTTCGCCGATTCAATCAGGACGGCTATATTGAATGCACCCTTTAAAACCATTGTTTTTATTGATAATAATGCTGCTTCGGCCGGAGCTTTAATTGCTATGGCATGCGACCAGATTTACATGAAAAAAGGTGCAGGAATAGGTGCTGCCAGTGTAGTAAACCCTCAGGGAGAGATTATGCCCGAGAAATATCAGTCGTATATGCGTGGCCTGATGCGGGCAACGGCAGAAGCAAAAGGACGTAATCCGAATATTGCAGAAGCTTTTGTAGATCCGGATATAGAGATTCCCGGGATAGTGGCAAAGGGAAAGGTTCTTACTCTTACCAGCAGTGAGGCTGTAAAGGCAGGTATAAGTAAGGCCGAAGCAGTAAATACAGAAGATGTACTGCGTTCTGAAGGCCTTGAAAATGCTGAAGTAATAAATCATCACGTTAGTCTTACGGATAAACTCATTGCTTTTCTTATTACGCCTGCGGTGAGCGGCATCTTAATTCTCCTGATAATAGGAGGGATTTATTTCGAAATGCAGAGCCCCGGTATTGGTTTTGCATTACTGGTGTCTGTAGTAGCAGCTTTATTGTTTTTTGCCCCACTTTATCTGGAAGGGTTGGCTGCTCATTGGGAAATTGGAATGTTTATCGTCGGAATTATACTCCTTCTTCTGGAAATCTTTGTAATACCGGGTTTTGGGATAGCGGGGATCCTGGGGATAGTCTGTGTGATAGGGGGACTTGTTTTAAGTCTCGTACTAAACGATTTCTTTGATTTTACGGTAACAGGTTCAGAGCAACTAAGCAGCGCAGTGATGCTGGTTATGGGCTCGATGCTATTGTCTGTTATTTTATCAGTCATCCTTGGAAAATCACTCATGAAGAGTCCCGTTTTTCAGCGACTGGTTTTGCAGGATGAACAGCGCTCTCAGAATGGTTATGTAGCCGGAAGGCAGAAGGAGGATGTACTAAATAAACGGGGTGTTGCTAAAACAGATATGAGACCATCCGGTAAAATAGAAATCGACGGTAAATGGTACGATGCTATTGCCTTAGACGGATATATAGAGAAAGGAAGTGAGGTAGATGTTGAAAAGCAGGAGAATTATAATGTCTTTGTAAGGAAAAGGCGCTCCTGAACATTTGCAGGAATTTGCAGACCTGCGTGAAGTTATGGCTGAATGTTATTCTGAACTCGTCTGACAATTACAGCAAATGTGAAAAACGAAGAGCTTCATTTATTTTTAATTTATCAAAATTTATCGAATGAAAAGACTTAAAACCTTATACCTTTGAATAAGTTTATACTATATAAAATTATTAATAAACATGAAAGCAGAAGAAATCGGTCTTGAAGAAGTAAAAGTAAGACCAATAGTTGATCAACTTAATGATTTGCTGGCTAACTATCACATTCATTATCAAAAATTAAGAGGATGCCACTGGAATGTTAAAGGCAGAAGCTTTTTTACACTTCATGTAAAGTTTGAAGAATTATATACCAATGCAATTGCTACTATTGATGAACTGGCAGAACGGATATTGACACTGGGGCAACCTCCTTTGAGTACTTATCAGGACTATATAAATAATGCACGGATCAAAGAAATCAATACTGTAGGAGTAGAAGATGTTAAGCTTGTTAAGGCCATCCTTGAAGATTTCAGCTTGCTTATTGAAATAGAGCGTGAAATTATGGAATCTACGGCTGAAAGCGGGGATGACGGTACAAACGACATGATTAATAAATTCATGCAGTTTAAAGAAAAGAATACCTGGATGTTAAGAGCTTTCTGCGGAAAGGATTAGGTATTTATATAATTTGTTTAAAGAGGCAATATCATATACTGCCTCTTTTTTTATTTATGAAAAAGTTACCTTAAGCCACTGTTGATCAACGAACTGCGGAGTTTTTTCTTTGCCCTGAAAAGCTTGGTTTTCACCAGGTGAAGCGGAAGATCCAGTTTGGAACAGATTTCCAGATAACTTAACTCATCTTTATAGAAGTAAATCAATATTTTATTTGACATAGCATCGAGCTTATCTATCTGAGTATAAAGTATTGTATTCGTCATCTTCCTGTTCAGGATGTTTTCCGGGGACTGGTATGGATTATCACTTATCAATAATTCACCTGAATCGCTTTGATGAATGGAAAGCGAGTGTGATTTCGCTTCAACCCTTCTCTGTAGCTTTCTGTAATTATCAATAATAAGATTGTTAGCTATTTCACATAAAAATGAACCGAGTTTAATATTGTAATGAATATTGAACCTGCCGGCATACCGGTAAAAGTTAACGAAAGTTTGAGAGGATATATCGCCCGCAAGACACTTATTGTAATTCAGCCGCTTTGAAGCAAAATCATATACATAAGTATAGTGCTTGTTATATAAATAATTGAAGGCAGATTCGTCGCCGTCGGTAAAGGCTTTCACTGCTTCTATATCTGTATTGAATTTATCGTTCTTTTTCATGAAAATTCTTATGATCGCGTTATATTCTGACTATTGAAGCTAAAAGTATAGACTAAAAATGTGGATGTAAATGGCGGTGGTAATTAACATCAAAAGAGCAGTGTGGTACATATAAATGAAGTGAGATACATAGCAGTATGGTTCAATACACCGGAATTTTATTTTTTATTTGGTATTGGAGATCATTAATTCAAATTATTTCAATAACATGATTGTCATTTTATTTTTCTCATTACTGATGCTTTTGACAATTATATTGTCGGGGCTGGTTATAGGGCTTCTGACATTTAGAAGTTCAAAAGATAACAAAACGGCTGACACATTATCACCCGTTAATCAGATCTTAAACAACAGGAAAGGAATGGTACGTTTGTACTCACTTACTTTTAATTTGTTTGGCTTTTATAGAAAGAAGGATGGTTTTTCTTCATTGTAAAAACAGGAAAGGCCTCATCTTTTAACGATATTGTTAATGACGACAGGATGTGGTAAAAAAATGCCTGAGAAAAATGGCTGTAAAGTAGTATAAGGAAGCGCCCCCCCTTTTGGATATACAAACTTTTCTATAGATCTGGCCGCCTGATGTTAATCCCGGATGTGAAGAATCGGGAATAGATGCGGCCTGTTATATTAACAACTATCCTTGTCTCCTGTATTCCAATCTTTAGAAAGTAAGTAAAATTACTCCGGAGAAGATTGTCAACATTGGTCCTCCTGGCTTTCTGACTAAACCTTATTCTGTGGATCAATAGCAGGAGTGTTTGAAAGTGTCCTGTCTTTTTAATAAATTATAATTACAATGCCGCAAAGCAAAGGATTTACAGGACAGCCGTATAATTTCCGGGTATGGTAAATTACATTAGCTTTGTGGTAATATACCAAATGCGGGAGGGTGAGTTGTAATCGAAATTTATAAATTTGCAACAAAAACGGGGTTCTTTACGTAAGAGGTCCTATAATTTTCGTAATGTTTCTGAAGTATAATTATTATTCATTTTTGCACCTGGTATGATTCATTTATACGATGTTTTTATGCTGGGTGGAGTTTTTTGCAGTTCTATTTGCAGTATAATACTTTTCAGATCGAAATATCAGATTTATACCAACCGCCTTTTAAGTGTTATTTTATTCTTAACAGCCTGGTACGTATTACTTTTTCTTCTCGTTCTCTCAGGCTATATCACACAATTTCCATATGGCTTTAAAATAACGGGGCATTTTTATTTTATGGTACCTCCTCTTAGCTATATTTATGTGAGGGGCGTTATTTACCACGAAGACAGATTCAGAGGGACTGACTGGATCCACTTCATTCTGGCCGGCCTCATCTTTTTTGACTACATACCCTATTTTTTTGCTACACGGGAGAATGTGGAAAGACTCGCCGGCGCGGTAGTTCTTGATATTAATACCAGCTATAAAGCTGATGTTACCCTTATAGCTCCTTCCTGGTATTATAAGATACGATCTGTTCAGGGTATTATTTATATAATAATGCAGTGGATGCTGCTTTTTAAGATACCCTCTTTTTTTAAAAATAAAAATATCAGGCAGCCGGTTCCCGAATCGGTAACGAGCTGGTTAATTGTATTTACTGTTTTTGGCTCGCTTTTATATGCAGGGCTTCAGGCCAGAAATCTTGCGGATATCTTACATCTGCAAATGGATGTTAATGCCTTGTCTCTCTGGATTATCAGTTTTTGTTTTTTTTTCCTGAGTATTTATCTTTTCTTCAATCCAAGGGTTTTATATAATGCTTATTATAAAATCAGTTATTCCGGCTCCGAAGATCACCCTCATCAGCCTGTTTTGATCTCAGACAGAACAAGTTCCTCTCCCTCGCTGTCATCCATAAATGAAATTGCAGGTACCAATACAAACAGCAGGGAACAGATGGATCCTGATTTGCTTAAATTGTATACTGTAAAGATAGAGGAGTATGTGATCAATAATAAGGTATTTATGAAGCCTGGAATAAATATCCATGCGCTGGCATCTGATCTTGGAATTTCGGTTCGTAATCTTTCATACATTTTGAATCATTACTATAACCAGCGGTTTAATGACTTTATTAATAATTACCGGGTTAATTATATTATAGGCCGTTTTGAAAATGGAGACTGGAAATACCTGACATTTGAGGGGCTTGCAAAAGAAGCCGGTTTTTCTTCAAGAAGTACTTTTTTTTCAGTGTTTAAGAAATTAAAAGGCATTACTCCTTCTGAGTATCTTACTAAAATCGGAGAAGGCTCTGATCCCCATGTTAAAGATATGTAGCCAGGATAGTTCGTTACCTGTTATTTATACTTTAAAAAAATCAGCATCTCAGGAAATAAAAAGTTACCTGGATTACTTAAAAAAGTGACGGGTATCACTTATTGTATTTTACTACCGATGGTAGAAGAATAGTAAGTCTTATTATCCGATTCCCGGACTTAAAACTTGTACGTGAAACAATTCCGAATGTCATTTTTTTTACATTTTTGGTAATACACACAGGTATAAAATGTTTTTCCTGAATTAAAATACATATGAATACAACTTCTTTACAAAAAAACACCTCCATTCATATCGGAAGGAATGTCCGGAGATTACGCGAAATTAAAAGCATTAAACAGGAAAGTTTAGCTTTAACTTTGGCCATAAGTCAACAGAAAATTTCTAAACTCGAACAATCAGAACGTATTGACGAGGAAACCTTATGCAAGATAGCCGACGCTCTTGGGATCAGCGTTGAATCTATTAAGAATTTCGATGAGACAGCTATTATTAATAATTCCTGTGTCAGTCATACAATGGCCAATGCTAACTTCGATGCAATGGAGAAGATCATTGAATTATATGAACGCCTTATCGAAAGCGAAAAGGATAAGAATGCCCTGCTTTCCTTAAGTTGTAATTTAAAAGCAGCACAGGAGGACAGTACAATTAGTAATTATCTGAACAAACATACCGGTACACTAAGTAAGAGAAACGATTAAAAGCAAAAACCGCCAGATTCCTTCTGTCAGATCTGCCGGTACACTCTTTGCTTTACAGGCTGTTTAATGATATTTATTTTAAGTCTGAGCCGGCGGCAGCCGGTTTTTTTGTTCAATGTTAACGGTCATGATCCTTTAATCGCCTGTTCCTTTCTTCATATCCCCGAACTGCTTGTGACATACATTTAACACCAGGTAAGATACATAAATCTGTAGTTCGGTACTTATATCCTGCGATTCATCTTTGCAATGAAAATCATACTCAGGGCTTGTTGTCCCTGAATAATGGGACCAAGATAATGGGACCAAGCAGGATTGGATATGAGGAAACTGTTAATATGTGTCGTTGCCGTTTTTCAGGCCTTGTCTCTTATTGCCCAGAATGCTCCTTTGAAAAGTCTGTACTTTCAAAATCCATATCTGCAAAATCCGGCTATGGCAGGAAATGAAGGACGATCTGCTATCTATTGCAACTATAATAATCAATGGAACAGGATAGAGGGTTCCCCTCAAATGATGTCAGTTTCTGTAAGTTTTCCACTTGCAGAAAGAGCTGCAGCAGGTTTTAATATAATAACTGAAAAAGCCGGACTGCTTGAACGTACACAGACAATGGGTTCTTATGCTTATAATGTATCTATAAGTGAAAAGCAAAGCCTGCGCTTCGGCTTGTCATTATCGTGGACTGCAGATCATGCTGACGATGGCAATGCATTGCCAGATGAAAATGCAGATCCTTTTATTGCAGTCTATAATGATAACAGGCATAGTTATCTCGATGGAAATTTTGGCCTGGCCTGGAAAGGAGAAAAAATGGAACTCCAGTTTAGTTATCTTAACCTGAGCCACAAACGTTTTAAGGAGTATTCTACTGTTGATTACGCTACTTTTTATAGTTCACTCAGTTATCTTTTCACGCCCGACAGGAACATTACAGTAAAACCACTCCTTGTTTATCGTGGTGTGAAAGATTATAATAACCAGTTTGACTTTGCGGCGGAATGGAATTTAAAGGAATTGCTGATAGTGTATTCAATATTTCACAGTAATAAAAGTTTCACAGGAGGGCTCGGTTATGATTATCAGCATAAACTGAACATTTCAGCGTGGTATAATACCGGAGCCCCAAAGATAAGGAGTCTTACAGGCGGGACAATTGATCTGGTGATGGGCTTTATATTTTAAACGATATGATAAATAACAGGGATTTTACTTTTTGTTTATCAACAATATTCCGGATAACGGGTATTTTTATTTTTATATCTGTTGCTACCGGTTTATTTGCCCAATCATCATTCCCGGCCGCTGCCTATATTACGCTTAATCAATATAAAAATACTCCTTTTATTATTTATCAGGACGGTTCTGCGCTGTTCAGAGCTTCTGTTCAGAAGCTGGGCGATACCAAATGGGAGAATGTTGGTCCGGCAGGTTTTTCAGACGGATTTACCCGTTATACCACCCTTGAACTTAATGCGGAAGGAGTACCCTATGTGGCTTATTGTGATGGAAGTAACGCTGATAAGGCCGCTGTAATGAAATTTGACGGACATAACTGGATTAATGTCGGCAAGCCGGGATTCTCAGAAGGCCAGGCAGCTTATTTTTCCATGGCATTTGACAATAAGGGAGCACCATGGATAGCTTACTGTGATGCAGGAAGAGGTAATCAGGTTATCGTAAAAAAATTTGATGGAAACAAATGGGCTGACGCTGCAACTGAAGCTGTTTCAATAGGCAACGCCTATTATTCTTCTCTGGCCTTCAATACAGGTGGTGTTCCCTATGTAGCATACTGTGAAGGTAAGTTTACCAACAGGGCTGTTGTGAAGAAACTTATTGGCAGTAACTGGGAAAGTGTAGGTACTCCAGGATTTTCAGCGGGAACAGCGGTATATATCTCTGTAAAATTTCATCATGATATTCCTTATGTTGTTTATCAGGATGGAAGGAATGAGTCTAAAACTATCGTTGAGAAATTTAATGGCAATGATTGGGAAAATGTTGGACAGGAAGCCGTATCTCCGGGCTGGTCTGCTTATACTTCAATGGCAATCAGTCCAACGGGAACTTTATATGCAGCATTTATGGACGGCACTCATGGCAGTAAAGTTTCTGTGAAAAAGTTCAATGGAAAAATATGGGAGGACGCAGGTAAGCCCGGTTTTTCATCCGGTCCGGCCTATTATGTATCCTTAATTACTACAGACAAAGGAGTTCCTTACATTGCTTACCGTGACGAAGGCGAAGGTAACAAAGCCGTTGTAAAGTATTTTGACGGTATTGAGTGGAAGGATCCGGTCGTGAGTGCTTCTTTTCCGGGTACTGAGCCACAGGCACCTGCTGAAGTTCCGGTTAAGATACCAGTGCCGGATAATAACCTTCCTGACAACAACAATCAATATCCGGCAAATATTCAGGATATCAATTATGGAACATTGAAGATTGCTCATTTAATTACGCCTAATGGCGATGGAATTAATGATACCTGGAAGATAGTGAATATTGAATCGTATCCTGATAACGAAATAAGTATTTTTGATCGTGGCGGACGCCTTTTATTCAAACAGAAAGATTACAAGAACGACTGGAAAGGTATTGCCAATAACAGTCATCTCAGTAATGGTACCTATTATTATGTAATCAGCTTCAGCCGCCCGGGTGCCCGTCAGTTAAAAGGCTGTCTCACCATTATTCAATAAAAAAATGTGCACTGAGGTTAAGCGTTCTCAGTACACAAAATATGGTTAAAGGGTTTCCTTTAGCCATTTAAAAAACTCACTTTGCCAAACTATAGCATTCTGAGGTCCTACCACCCAGTGATTCTCGTTGGGAAGATACAGAAGGCGGCTTTTAATTCCCTTCAGTTGTGCAAGCTGAAAGGCTTCGAGCCCCTGTTCTACCGGAACACGATAATCAATTCCCCCCTGAACGATCATAATGGGAGTATTCCATTTATCAGCATTTTCAATCGGACTTGAATGTTTATAGCTTTCAGGAGGATTTTTATCCCAGTAAGGGCCTCCTATATCTTTATTTGCAAACCATAGTTCTTCTGTTGTACCATACCAGCTTCGGAGATCAAAAAGGCCGTCGTGAGCAATGAATGTTTTAAACCTGTTTTCATGCACTCCTGCAAGCATATAGATCGAATAGCCACCGTAGCTTGCCCCTACAGCTCCAAGACGCTTCTGATCTACATAAGGTTCCTTTGCAATGTCGTCAATCGCCGAAAGATAGTCGCGGATGGGTTGACCTCCCCAGTCGCCGCTGATCGCCTTATTCCATTCAACTCCGTATCCCGGCATTCCGCGTCTGTTAGGCGCGATAATAATATAACCATTGGCAGCCATGAGCTGGAAATTCCAGCGGAAGGAATAAAACTGGCTTAGTGCAGACTGAGGTCCTCCCTGACAATACAACAGTGTGGGATATTTTTTTGCAGGATTAAAATCCGGGGGATAAATAACCCAGGCAAGCATATCCTTATTATCAGTGGTTTTAATATGTCTTTCTTCTACCTTACTTAAGGTAATCCGATCATAAATATTCTTATTGACAGAAGTAAGAGGAGCGAAGTTGCCAGACTTAAGCTCTATGCGATATAACTCTGCGGCATTGTTCATATCCGTGCGGGTTACTATAAGGTAGTTTCCCGACTGACCTACGATTTCGTTAACATCAAATTGTCCGCTTGTCAATTGTTTCAGGTTTTTGATAGTATATTTCTGCAGGTTAGAAAGATTACTGATCTCAAAAAGTTGTTCTGTGCCTTTTACAGCAGCCACAAAATAAATTTTTGAACCGTCATTGCTCCATTGCCAGGAGGCCACGGTTCCGTCCCAGTCTTTCGTAAGATTAACTGTTTTCAGCGTTTTAAAGTCATATACAAGAATATCATTCTTATCAGCTTCATAGCCATCCTCTTTCATACTTAACCACGCCATTCGCACGCCGTCTTTATTAAAGGCCGGATTGGTATCATAACCAGTAAGCCCTTCGGTAAGATTGGTAGTACGGCCGGATTGAATATCGTAAAAATAAATGTCTGTATTGGTGCTTTGTGCGTATTCTTTACCGAATTTCTTTTTTGCGACATAAACAATGAATTTACTATCCTGGCTCCAAATAGCATCTTCAGTACCTCCGAAAGGCATTTGGGGGCAGTCATATGGTTCATCCTTCATGATGTCTGTAGCTTCGCCGATCTTCCCATCCGAATAGGTTGCATAGAATATATGCTGAAATTTGCCATCTTCCCATGCATCCCAATGCCTGTATGTCAAATCATCAAAAACATATGCTTCTGACTTTTTAAGTTCGGGATAACGATCTGTACTGTGAATTTTCAGTACCGGAACATCCTGAGAGAAAAGAATGTGCCTGCCATCGGGAGCGATCCGCACATTATTTAATTCCTCTTTGGAATCCGTAAGTTGTTTTTTTTCACTTCCGTCGGCATTCATAACCCATAGCTGGCCTTTATAAAGATAAGTCACGCGTCCAGACCCCGGATCTGTATTGACAACACTTTCTCCGCCTGCAGCATCTGTAAGTTGTTTTGCGCTTCCGCCTGCTACCGGTATGGAATAAAGATTACGTTCTCCTTTATTTTCCGGCATATTGTAATATGTAACTCCATATATTACGCTTTTTCCGTCGGCAGTTACCTTTTCTCCTGCAACCCTTCCAAGCTTCCACAGAAGTTCAGGTGTCATTTTCTCCTGAGCCTGAACAGCACAAAATGCCATGATCAGACCAATACCTATTAGTTTTTTCATATTTTAATTGAGTGTCAGGTATCACTAAGTCCCCGGGTATCATGAATCAGGCAGAAGATACAGGTGCCGGATGATACTAAGGACTTATGTTAACCAACGTGTTGTTAGCTTTTTTCTTCTTCTGAAATACCAATCAGAAGATATTTTGCTGTTGCCGGATTAGTTGCCAGAGGCACATTATGAACGTCACAAATACGCAGCAGCATTTGTACGTCAGGCTCATGCGCATGTTTCCCCAGGGGATCACGAAAGAATATAATGCATTTTAGCAGGCCTTCTGCTGCCATAGCGGCAATCTGAGCGTCACCGCCCTGCGGACCACTTAGCTTCCGTGTAACCTGAAGTCCGGTTTGTTGAATATAAGAGCCTGTAGTACCGGTGGCAATAAGGTTCATTCCGCTAAGAATGTCGTAATAATCTTTTACAAAAGCTACCATTTCGGCTTTACGGCCATCATGAGCTATAAGAGCAATAGTATGAGTTGACATAAATTAAAAATTATCCAAAAAACAAATATGATATAAATATAGCAGCAATTACACCCGCAAGATCAGCAAATAAACCTGCTGTGATAGCATAACGGCTTTTTTTAATGCCCACGGACCCAAAATATAAAGCAACAATGTAAAATGTGGTATCTGCAGATCCGTTAAAAACGCAGGCGAGTCTTCCTGTAAATGAATCAGGATGAAATGTAGTCATTGCTTCGATCATCATTGCCTTAGCTCCCGAACCGCTCAACGGTTTCATAAGCGCTACAGGCAGGGCATCAGTAAAACGGGTATCCATTTTAAAATGACTGAAAATAAATTTAAATCCATCAACAATATAACCTAAAGCGCCACAGTTTCTGAATACACTGATAGCTGCAAGCATAGCAACAAGATAAGGGATTATTTTAATCGAAGTTTCAAATCCCCCTTTAGCCCCTTCAATAAAGGAGTCGAATACATTTACCTTTTTCCGGATCGCACCCAAAATGAAAATTACGGGTATACTGAATAACATTACATTGCTGACAACTTTGGAAACCTCGCTGATCTGCGCTTTATCAAGGTAAGCTGTAAAATACCAGACTATCAATCCGATAAAAGCAGTCAATCCCAGAAGCCACGAAATAACGACCCGGTTAAAAAGATTTATTTTCTGCCATACCGAAACTATCAGCACTCCCGAAATTGTTGCGACATAAGTCGCGATAATGCAGGGAATAAATATATCAGTCGGGTCGGCCGCATTCAAAATAGCTCTCTGTGCTATTATTGAGATTGGCAGTATTGTTAATCCCGACGTATGCAGCACCAGGAACATAATCTGGGCATTTGACGCTGTTTCTTTAGAAGCATTTAAGTCTTGCAGACTTCCCATCGCTTTTAACCCCAGCGGAGTTGCAGCGTTATCAAGGCCTAAAAGGTTTGCAGAAAAATTCATCAGCATTTGACCCGTGGCCGGATGGTTTTTAGGTACTTCAGGAAACAGGCGGCTGAAAAACGGACCAACAATTCTGCTCAGCAAATTTATAGCGCCGGCCTTTTCGCCTATATTCATTATTCCAAGCCAGAAAGCCATAGTGCCTGCAAGGGGAAGGGCTATATCCATGACGGAGGATTTAGTGGTATCAAAAAGACTCTCCACCAATTTCTGGAAAATTTCTGTATCTCCAAAGAAGATGAGCCGTATCAGTGCAATAATAAAAGAAATGATAAAAAAAGCTATCCAGACGTAATTAAGGGCCATAAACAGAAACGTTATTAATGAACGTTTTTACAGCGGCTGAATTTACACATTTTTTAGTAGCATGATAGTGTTTTACCATTAGATTCTGAGAATTTAAAAGAATCACATCCTTAAGCCGCCAGATTCTGCAGGCGGGTTTAAATGTTATATTTCTTTTACATTTTCTTAAAAATAAAAGGCGTACATTTGTGCAAATTTTAATTTTTTAATGAAGATATTTATTGCAGGTCTTCCTTTTGAAGTAGAGGAAGCAGAATTAAGAGCGGTTTTTGGAGATTTTGGTTATGTTAAATCCCTGAGAATTATTAAGGACCGCGAAACAGGCCGAAGCAGAGGTTTTGGTTTTGTTGAAATGCCAAATGATGAAGAAGCTAAAGAAGCTATTCAGAATATGAATGGTGGTGATTATAACGGAAGCAAAATTACTGTTAAAGAAGCTGAAGACAGACCTTCAGACAATCAGAACAGGAGTTTCAGCCGTAGTGGACGCAGTGGTTTTAACCGATAGTTTTTCAAATTATAAAAAAAGAGGCTGTATCATAAGTGATTTCAGCCTCTTTTTTATTGATGTTATTTTAATTGAGGCTTCTATCGGCTATCATTCTCATAAAAAATCCAGCAGAAAACTAACAATCTTTCATCGGGTTTTCATGGAAGGCGATTTATGA
>JAATFW010000313.1 GCA_015654985.1 Sphingobacteriales bacterium
AAAAAGAACTTTACCACCATCATCTGGTTCCACGGGGGAGGACTTACAGGCGGAGGAAAAGAAATACCCGAAGCGTTAAAGAATAAAGGCTATGCGATTATTGGAGTAGGGTACCGCCTGTCGCCCAAAGTTTCAGCCCCGGCTTATATTGAGGATGCCGCCGCTGCCGTTGCCTGGGCCTTTAAACATATCAGCGATTATGGCGGCGATCCAGCCAAATTGTTTCTTTCCGGTCACTCAGCCGGAGGTTACCTTACCATGATGATCACCCTCGACAAAAAATATCTTGCCAGATATGCTATCGATGCCAATAAGATCGCCGGGCTGATCCCTTTCAGCGGGCAGGCCATCACCCATTTCACCATCCGCCAGGAAAACGGCATAAAAGATACACAGCCCATCATCGACCAGTATGCACCTCTCTTCTTTGTAAGGGCCGACGCCCCGCCAATTACCCTGATAACCGGCGACCGTGAAATGGAGCTGCTCGGGCGCTATGAAGAAAATGCCTACCTCTGCCGCATGATGAAACTTGCCGGACATAAGCAGACAAAACTATATGAACTGGACGGATTTGACCACGGAGGAATGGCAGAGCCCGCCTTTCCCCTGCTGCTAAAAGAAGTCAGAAGACTTTCAACAAGCGGGAAATAGGTACTCATTTTATCAATAATTGCTCTCCTTTAAGAAAAATGAAATTTAAATCCCAAACCGATATACTTTTCAATTTCGCCCTGCTCGGGCCCTCTTTAATCCTCCTGGTATTCGCCTCCGGATTAATAAAAGGGCATCATACCGGCATTAACGTTGCAGGCCTTATCCTGATCCTTGCCATAGTAGCCTTTCTTTTATGGATCAGGGTTTGATACCCGCTATCTGATAACCGGCAACAAGCTGAAAATACGGCAAGGCCCTATTAAAATGACCATTACCATAACAGACATCCGGTCACTCAACATCAATAAAACCTTATGGACCGGATTAAAACTAGCCCTGGCGAGAAAAGGCATCATCATAAAATACAACAAATACGACGAAATCTATATTTCACCAAAAGACAAAGACACCTTCATTAAATAGCTGCAAAAGATCAACAGCCAGATTGAAGTAACAGAAAGTTAACAGGAAAGCCCGATTTTCCTCCCTCGCTGACATAGTTAGCAGAATTTTATATAAGTTTGTGTGAAAATTTTGCCTGTTCAATGCAGATAGAGACCATTAGCATACGCAATTTTAAATCAATAAGGGAATTAACAAATTTCTCTTTAGGAAAAATCAACGTGCTGATCGGGGCAAATGGGGTAGGAAAAACAAATTTCATTTCATTCCTCAAACTCTTAAAACAAGTTGCAAACAAAAATCTGCAGTATTATACAGCAGAGCAGGCCGGTGCTAATAATATTCTTCATTTTGGAAGAAAAGTGTCTCCCTTCATTGGAGGACGAATCAACTTCGATAATGGAAATGCTTATGAATTTGAATTGGCTCCCAACAATGAGGACAGTTTTTTTTTCTCCAGAGAAACGGCGTCCTATCACTCTTCAGCGTGGAATAATCAAGCGCTTCATCAAACTGGTTATCCCGAGTCAAGGCTAGATGATCTGATCAAGATTTATAAGCAGCAAAAAGGATATGAAGGTGTTCCGGGGTATGTAAAAGCGGCCCTTGCAGATTTTGAGATCTATCATTTTCACGATACCAGCAAAAACGCCCCGGTTAAACAAACCTCTGATATAAACGACAACAGGACATTGAAGAATGATGGAAGCAACCTGGCCGCCTTCTTATATTATTTACAGGAGATTAAACCTGTATTTTTAAGAAAGATTGAAGGTACTGTGAGGCAAAATGCTCCTTTCTTTGAATCATTTATATTAGAACCATCCAAACTTAATTCTGATAAAATAAGGCTGGAATGGAAGGAAAAGGGTAACAACGATTATTTCAACGCACACCAGTTGTCTGATGGGACTATCAGGATGATCGCATTGACGACCTTATTATTACAGCCAAACCCTCCGGCAACCATTATTATCGATGAACCGGAGTTGGGCCTGCATCCAGCTGCAATACACCTCTTAGCCAGCTTAATCCGAAAAGCTTCGGTTAATTCGCAAATAATTATATCCACACAATCAGTCACGCTTGTAAATCAGTTTGCCGCCGAAGATTTGATCATAGTAGAAAGAGAAGATAACCAGTCGACATTTAAGAGGCTGGATGTTCATGGCGTATCTGCGTGGCTTGATGACTATAGTTTAGGAGAAGCCTGGGAAAAAAACATTTTGGGAGGCAGACCATAATAATGCTATGACTGTACATATTCTTGTTGAAGGACAAGCAGAAGAAACATTTGTAAAAGAATTGCTTGAGCCTTACTTTCTTAATTATGGAATTTATGTTTACCCTGTACTAATCAGTACGAAGAGATCCAGGGAAGGAACAAAATTCAAAGGAGGGCTCACCAGGGGCAATTTCTCAAACTTCATTTCAGATATTCAGAAGCTAATCTACAATATTCCTTCCAGTGGCATTGTATCAACATTTATTGATTACTACAGACTACCATCCGTTTTTCCGTCATATAGCCAGCGTCTTCAGTTTAACACTCCTGCAGATAAAGTATCATTTCTTGAAAATGCCCTTTTTGAACACCTAAAAAGTCCCCAGAACTTTATTCCATATATTCAATTACACGAATTTGAAGCCTTCATTTTTTCACATCCTATTGGACTGCAATCATACATCGACCCCTCTGAAGCAACTATTGATAATCTCCTTACCGTAATAAACGAATACGAAAACCCGGAAGACATAAATGAAGGAGAAAACACATCGCCCTCCAAGAGAATATTACAGCATTATAAGAATTACGACAAAGTGGCTGAAGGTAATCTTATGCTTCTTGAAATAGGGATGAATACCCTGCTTCTTAAATGCCCCCATTTCAAAAATTGGATTGATAAAATAGTTGCAAGGGCTAA
>JAATFW010000288.1 GCA_015654985.1 Sphingobacteriales bacterium
TAAAGAGCTGCTTGAAATTAACGATGACCTGAACAATTATTTCAGGAGCAATATCAACGGGCAGGTATTTATCAATAAGGAACTGCTTCTGATGAAATATTCGCCGGGGACGGTAGTGCAGCTAAACCTGCTGGAGACAGACATAGGCAGGCCTATCAATCATATCTCCACCAACATAAAGTTTGAAACTATCGTAGATGACGTAAAGCAGGTGCTTGAAAAGGGAGGTGTGGTCACTAAAGAAATAGAAACCAACGATGGTAAGTGGTACCAGGTAATGACGATGCCTTATATCCGGCAGGTGGATAATAAAAGGAGCGGTGCCATTATTACATTTAATGATATTACGAAGCTGAAAAAAGTTCAGCTTGAGCTGAATAAAAAGAACCAGAGCTTATTACGGGTAAATGCCGACCTGGATAATTTTGTTCATACGGCTTCGCATGATCTGCTGGGGCCGTTAAGTAATATAGAAATAAGCATTGCCGTAATGAATGGAATAAAAGCAGGTGCTCCGCAATTGAATAACTTTTTACATATAATCAATGCATCAATAAAAAAGTTCAGGGCTCTGATAGGTGAAATAGCAGTCATAGCCAAATTAGAAAGCGAAATGCTGACGCTGGAAAAGGTTGATTTTAATGAAATAATAGACAACATAGAATGGAGCCTTGACGACAAAATTAAACTATCCGGTGCAGTAATCCTCCGTAATCTTGAGGTTAAACAGATCCTTTTTTCAAAAAAGAACCTGAGAAGTATTGTCTATAATCTTATTTCAAACAGTATTAAATTCAAAAGTGATGAACGTCTTGTAGTTCATGTTCATACGGCGAAAGAGAATGGTAATGTAATTCTGTCTGTACAGGATAACGGCATAGGAATGGCTAAAGAAGATATCAGCAAAATTTTCAATATGTATGGCCGGATTCACAATGACGTGGAGGGCCATGGTATTGGATTGTACCTGGCTAAAAAGATCGTTGATGCTGCCGACGGAAATATTATAGTTGAGAGTGAGCCGGGTAAAGGCAGTAAGTTTAGTATCTATTTTAAAGCTGAGCCTGATTATTCCTCCGCTGGTTAATTGAGCTGCTATACATTGATGAAGAGGCGGAGACAAAAACAAAAATCCATGCTGGTATTTAAGGCTGAGTGAGTAAATTGCATCCGGTTAGTTTAATGTTGTTCAAGTAACAGTCTCATTGATAACGTGGGTTATTAAAACTGATGAAACCATCATGAGCATTTGCAGAAGCCCACTAGCGGGAATGAACTTATATATCTTATTTAAATGAAAAGATTTGCAATAGGCATATTGCCTGGACTGATAAATATTATACTTATTTCTGGCTTCGGTGATCTTTATGCCCAGAGCAAGATCTATCAACCAGGATGGATTGACTTTAATAAGAACGGCAAAAAGGATGTGTTTGAAGATCCGGCGCAGCCAGTAGAAAAAAGGGTTGAGGACCTGCTGTCGCAAATGACGCTGGATGAAAAAACCTGCCAGATGGCCACTTTATATGGTTATGGAAGAGTCTTAAAAAGTGAACTTCCGGAAGCAGGCTGGAAAAATGAGGTATGGAAGGATGGCATTGCCAATATTGATGAACATCTGAACAGCCTGGCTTATAATCCCAGGGCAAAGTCGCAATATTCTTATCCGTATAGTAAACATGCCGGTGCCATCAACCAGGTGCAAAAGTGGTTTATTGAGCAAACCAGGCTCGGCATCCCCGTAGATTTTACCAATGAAGGCATCCACGGACTTAATCATGATCGCGCTACATCATTCCCGGCGCCTATTTCAATGGGCAGCACATGGAACAAGCCAATGCTTCGTCATGCCGGACAGATCATCGGGAGTGAAGCAAAAGCTCTTGGCTATACTAATGTGTATGCACCCATACTTGACGTAGCGCGGGATCCGCGCTGGGGCCGTATTGTTGAAACCTATGGCGAAGATCCTTTTTTAATTACGGAGATGGGTAAGCAGCTTGTCCTCGGGATCCAGGAGAATGGAGTGGCGTCGACATTAAAGCACTTTGCTGTTTACAGTGTTCCGAAAGGCGGACGTGACGGGCATGCACGTACAGATCCGCATGTTGCGCCCCGCGAACTGATGCAGCTCTATCTTTATCCTTTCAGGCGGATTATAAAAGAAGCCTCACCCATGGGGATTATGAGCAGCTATAACGATTGGGATGGCGTACCGGTTACCGGCAGCTATTATTTTTTAACACAGCTTTTGCGCCAGGAGTTTGGCTTTACCGGTTATGTGGTGTCTGATAGCGAAGCGGTAGAATTTTTATACAGCAAGCACCACGTTGCCCCCGATTATAAAGATGCGGTACGGCAGGTGGTAGAGGCGGGCTTAAATGTGCGCACTAATTTTACTCCGCCAGAGGTATTTATCAGGCCGCTGCGCGAACTGGTGAGAGATGGCCGGCTTTCTATGCAAACCATCGATTCGAGAGTGGCTGATGTGCTTCGGGTGAAATTCAGGCTCGGCCTTTTTGATCATCCGTATGTAGATGCAAAACTTGCCGACCGGGTTGTACACACTAAACAGAATGAAGAATTTGCAATGCAGGTGAATCGCGAATCGCTGGTGCTGCTGAAAAATACAAATAACGCCCTGCCTCTTGATAAGGAAAAGGTGAAAAATATATTGGTCACCGGTCCTCTGGCAGCCGAAGTCAATTATGCCACGAGCCGTTATGGTCCGTCTAATAACCCGGTAACTTCTGTGCTGGATGGTATTCGCAATTATGCAGGGAATAAGATCAGGGTGAGCTATGCCAAAGGTTGTGATATTACAGATAAGACCTGGCCTGAGAGTGAAATCATCCCCACCCCCTTAACTCCCGGTGAAAAACAGGCCATTGATGAGGCCGTGGAACAAGCTAAACATTCTGATGTGATTGTTGCCGTAGTGGGTGAGGATGAAAAACGCGTGGGTGAAAGCCTTTCGCGCACCGGGCTCGGTTTACCGGGAAGGCAACTACAACTACTGCAGGCATTACAGGAAACGGGCAAACCTGTTATTATGGTGATGATCAACGGGCAGCCATTAACTATTAACTGGGAGAATAAATACCTGCCGGCTATTCTGGAAGCATGGTTTCCCGGCCCTCAGGGAGGTACGGCCATTGCCGAAACCTTATTTGGAGATTACAATCCCGGAGGAAAACTTCCTGTTACATTTCCTAAAACAATGGGGCAGATAGAGTTGAATTTTCCGTTCAAGCCTTCTTCGCAGGCGGGGCAACCCGGCGACGGGCCAAATGGTTATGGAAATACGGCTGTTACCGGTAGCTTATATCCATTTGGCTATGGACTGAGCTATACCACTTTTGAGTACAATAACCTTGTAGTAACGCCTGAGAAGCAGGGGCAGCAGGGTGATGTGAATGTTAACGTTGATGTAACCAATACGGGGAAACGTAAAGGTGATGAGGTAGTGCAATTGTATATAAAGGACATGGTAAGCAGTGTGACAACTTATGAATATGATCTGCGGGGCTTTGAACGGATCACCCTGATGCCCGGCGAAAAGAAAACAGTAAGTTTTACGGTGCACCCGCAGGATCTGATGATACTGGATAAAAATATGAACTGGACGGTAGAGCCCGGTGATTTCGAAGCAATGATTGGCAGTTCGTCAGAAGATATAAAGCTTAAAAAAGGATTTACTATCACCGGCAATAATTCTTTAAACCCCCAATAGGGATGGATGTATCTGCAAAAATATTTTAAGAACCGTTTAAGGACAACAAAATGCAGATCTTAAATATCCTGCTGGTGTATACCCTGTAATTATTTCATATTGTATCTTAACCAATAAATTATGGACAAGAAAACAGAGCGCATTGCAATACTTATAGATGGAGATAACGCCCAGGCCAGATTATTAAAATCAGTTCTTGAGGAAGTAGCTAAATATGGTAAAGTTACCATACGGCGGATTTATGGGGACTGGACACAAACTGGTATGAACAGTTGGAAAGACCTGTTAAATGAATTGTCTTTTACTCCTATTCAGAAATTTAGCTATACATCCGGAAAAAACTCTACCGATGGGGCATTAATAATTGATGCAATGGATATTCTTCACAGCGGAATTGTCGATGGATTTTGTATTGTTTCAAGCGATAGCGACTATACCGGACTTGCAAAAAGGATCAGGGAGGAAGGGGTCTTTGTAATGGGAGTTGGCGAAAAGAAGACCCCAAATGCCTTTGTACAGTCCTGCGAAATTTTTACATTTTCTGAAAATATTGTACAGGAAACAATCATAAAAAAACAAATAGCAGTTCCTAAATCAAAAAAGATCGCCAGGGCGTCTGCCGCTGTGGTTCAGGCGATACCCGAACTTCCTGCTTTCACTAAAGTAAACCTTGATCTTATAGACAGGGCATATTTTATGGCTACCCCAGAGGATTCGGGTATCCTCGTAGCCGTTTTGGGCACCAATCTCCGGAAGATAGATCCAAGCTTTGATACCAGGGCACATGGCTTTCAAACGTTAACCAGATTACTTGAAAGTCTGAAAGAGTATGAAGTCTTAAAGGCTGATAATAAGGGCTTAAGTCATCCTGTAGTTAGAAGAAGGCAGAAGGTTTAGAACTGGTTGTTGCATTCATACATTGGGATTCTGTAAAACATCGTAATTTTTAAATTATTTTCATGCTTTCATCACCCCAATCTTATTTCCGCTCCAGTCGGGAAACAGTGCATGATCATTCGTGATCTTTAAATGCTTATCGGCAACTTCACTGAATACACTTCTGAAGTCTGTTGTTACTTTAAGGTCCCTTCCGTCTTCAAGGTTCTCCACCGTTAAAGGCTGAACATTCCCATGTACCAGGCCTCCGTTTACATCATTCCCCAATATGAAATTACATGAAGCCCTTCCGTGATCAGTGCCGCCGGTTCCATTCTGATGAACGGTACGGCCGAATTCTGTCATCGTCATTACGGTTACGTCATCCTGATAAGCGCCGAGATCTGTCCAGAAGGCCATGATACTATTACTCAGGTCTGCTACGTTCCGGGCAAATACGCCGTTCTCTGTTCCCTGGTTGAAGTGAGTATCCCAGCCGTTCGACTCCGCAAAGGCTACTTCCAGTCCTACATCCATCCTGATGAGCTGAGCAATCTGCTTCAATGAGTTGCCTATTGCCGAACTGGGGTAAACCACATTGTTAGAGGGCTTGTAATTTTTGATATCGGTTTTCTGAAGTATCTTCATCGCTTCAAAACTTTCCTTTCCTGTATCTTTAAGCAGGCCCGATGCTGTTTGATCATACAGGTCTTCAAAACTTTTGGCGGCAAGATTTGCTCCTGCCTGATTTCCCCGCATCTGAATAGCAAAGTCCTGCAGGTTGTTGATTGCAACAGCAGGATTGTCTCCGTAAAATGAACGGGGCATAGAGGAGGTTAAACTGACAGCCGAAAAAGGAGTCAGGGCATCGTGCCCCAGCAATCCTACCGCCCGGTTAAGCCATCCGCTGGAAGTGCCTTTATTGAAAGGGGTGCCCGATTCCATATAATCCTGTGCATCAAAATGCGACCGTGTTGGATTCGGAGAGCCTATACCGTGCACGATGCCCAGCCGTTTTTCCCGGAACACCGGCTCAAATGCCTTCATAGAAGGGTGCAAACCAAAACGTCCATCCAGATCAATTAGAGGAGATCCGCCTGCGCCTTTGGCAGCCGACATAAACAGGGTTGGCCTGGCTTCTTTAAGATACTGGTAGGTAAACGGCGTTACCGCCATCAGGCCGTCCATTGCTCCCCGCTGGAAAATACAAACAAGAGTTTTCTTCTTTTTGTAGGGAGATTCCACTTTCATACTGGCAGCCGCTTCTGCAAGAAATGCAGGTATCCCGCCCATCAGCCCCACGCCAAAAAGTGTGAGTCCGCCAGCCTTCAAAAATCCTCTTCTTGATAACATGATCTTTTAATTTTATTAGCGCCTCTGATATTCCGGTGAACCGATGATCACACCAACAACCTGTGCAAGCAGGGAATTGTTTCCACCGGTCTTTTGCTTTGCCATATAATTCCCTTTGCCTTTTCTTTCATACGTTATTCCTAGTACATTATTACCCGCGGTCATCGCTGTGCCTTCCTGCATCATATCCTTTTGAGGAGGAGCAGCCTTTGCACTGGCATCCTCTACCTTCTTAACCAGGTTAGGATCATTTAGCATGGGCGTCAGGCGTTTAATAGTCTGCTCCAGGTTTCGTTCGGGCATAATAATTTTGCTGTAGGTAACCAGGGCTGCCTGCGAACTTTCGGGCTCGTGATGATTGTTTAATGCCATTAGATCAACACGTACTCCCGGTATGCGGCCCGAAGCAAGTGCAAGCCCAAAATTCATCCGGTTAAGCAGGGCTCCCGTGTTTATCCAGTACTGCCCCTTGTCAGGAAAACCGGTAGGGGCCTGGTAATAGTACATTTTTTCGCCCATTTTATTTATCCAGTTATATAGTTGATAAGGCTCCTGTATGTCGGCGTTGAGGCTTCTTACGGCAGCAATAGTGAGTTCGAAAGGCGATTTGGTCTTTTCCCTGACAGATGATGTGCTCCAGAATTCAGGTGCACTGACCATGGTGATCAATACCTGTTTAATGTCTCCGTCTTTGTTTTTGAACGTTTCGGCCATTTTATTTATCAGGCTTTGCGGTGGTTTATCACTTACGAACCGTACAGCCAACTTTCCGCAGACGAATTTTGCTGCAGATGGATGGTGTGCCAGCATGTTTAGCAGTTGAACCCCTTCTTCATAACCACCGTCGGGCCCAAAGTGCTTGCCGAGAACCATTTTCTCTCCATTATCATGGCGGTTAGGATTAAACAGAAAGTCGCCTTCATGCACATAGCCGCGTTTTTTCAACTGATCAGCATCCATCTTGTCCAATGCGTTCTTCCCTGCCTGACCATAACTTCCTGTTGGATAAACAGACCAGCCGGTTAAAACCCTGGCTGCCTGGGTTACATCCTGCTGAGTATAACCGCCATCTACTCCTAAAGTATGCAGTTCCATTACTTCACGGGCGTAATTCTCATTTAGCCCCTGTGTTTTTTTAGCATTTTGTACTTTATTATCAACCATCATAGGCAACCGGTCTGCGGAGGCTGCCATTTGAGTTTGTAAGGTTGTAGCCTGTTTATTCTTTACAGATGATTGAGTGGCCTGCGCCTTATTATTACTGCCGGAACTGCTGAAATTATCAAGGAAGTAAAGCATGGCAGGAGATTTAGCTGTTGCCAGTAACAGGTCGCTGAATTTGCCCAGCGAATTTGGCCGTATCACATCTCTTTCATAGGCGGGGATAAACTCAGCACAGTCGCTTTTGGTTATAGATACATTAAAATGATTGAACCAGAAGCTTGTCATTACTTCCTGTAGTTGATTGTTTCCATACGCCGCTTTTAATATTTTCTGGCTGATAAGCTGACGAAACAATTCCTGCTGGGATTTTAATCCCTTCTCCTGCATATAGTTTTGAAGCAGTTCCCTGTAAGTCTTATTGTCTGGTTTAACAGAATCTTTAGATATAACGCCCTCCTTTACCGCCATGCGAAGTGCCTGCCCCCCTTTAGGATAAATAGCTGCCACTTCGGCATTGCTCAGTTTTAAAGCATCGTATCCGCTCAATAACCGGTTAAGCGAATCATCCGGCAACCTGGCGTCCAGTTGCTTTTGAAACCAATTTTCAAGGCCCTCTTTTATTACAGCATCAATCTGACCCGGTGTGGCGCCATAGGTGAATCTGCTTAGCAGGTGAGCGGCCGCCTGCCGTTCTGTAAGTCCCGCTTTTTTGTAGGGAAATCTGAACGAATTCCTGACGGTGTTGTGCAGGCTGAAAAAAGAAGAGAACAGCAACAGTCCGCAAATCAGTAATCCGGCGAAACATATGGACCTGTGATTTTTTTTTGAGGCTGAATTCATAAAAATTAAATATAGGTAAACCTGTATACTATAATATATGACTATAATTTTCGCAATAGGTTTAAAAAATCTGAAATGATTGGTATATTGCCGTCTCAATAAAATCTATCCACAATAACAGGCATATAGCATCATGGAAAGTAATGCTCAATTGCAGTTAGCTTTAGATTTTGTTCAATATACCGACAAAAATATCTTTCTTACAGGAAAAGCCGGTACTGGCAAAACTACCTTTCTGCATAATTTAAAAAAGGTTTCGCCCAAAAGAATGGCCGTGGTGGCACCTACAGGCGTGGCTGCAATAAATGCAGGCGGGGTAACTATACATTCGTTCTTCCAAATGCCCTTTGGCCCAAATGTACCTTCCACCGCAGAGCTGCAAACGAAAAGAGACAGCGGGCAGGCTCATTTTAAGAGATTCAACAGGGATAAAATAAATCTGATACGGAGTCTGGACCTCCTGGTGATTGACGAGATCAGCATGGTCAGGGCAGACACCCTTGATGGCATTGATGAGGTTTTAAGACGGTACAAAAATCCGGCGAGACCCTTCGGAGGTATCCAGGTATTGATGATCGGGGATTTACACCAGCTTTCGCCGGTAGTAAAGGATGGCGACTGGCAGATATTGAAGCACTTTTACCCGAATCTCTATTTTTTTAGCAGTAAAGCACTCCAGAAAAGCTCTGCAGTGTGTATTGAGCTGAATCATATTTTCCGGCAGACAGATGCACACTTTATCAATATTCTTAACTGCGTACGTGAAAATAAAATAGACCGGCAATTACTGGATACATTAAATCAGCGGTATATCCCGGGCTTTACCCCCGCAGACGATGAGGGATACATTACTTTAACAACTCACAATCAAACAGCCCATGAAATTAACCAGGTAAAGCTGGCGTCAATAAATGAAAAGGTACATCGTTTTGCGGCCACGATAAATGATGAATTTCCTGAGTATTCTTATCCTACGGTTGCAGATCTCGAGCTGAAAGTGGGGGCGCAGGTAATGTTTGTGAAGAATGATGCCTCCCGCGATCACCTGTTTTATAACGGTAAGATAGGTAAGGTGCTGAGATTTAATGAAGATACTGTTTGTGTAAAATGCCCCGGCGATACCGAAGATATTATTGTCCCAAAGGTAGAGTGGCAAAATATAAAGTACGATCTGAATCCCGTTACAAAGGAAGTAGAAGAGAAAGTTATCGGAACATTTACCCAGTTTCCTCTAAAACTGGCGTGGGCCATTACGATCCATAAGAGCCAGGGCCTGACTTTTGAACGTGCGATCATCGATGCTCATGCCGCCTTTGCACACGGCCAGGTGTATGTTGCGCTGAGCCGCTGTAAAAGTTTTGAAGGAATGGTGCTGCGTACTCCGATTTCTTTTAACAGCGTTAAAACCGACGGCACAGTAGCCGACTTTACAAAAAATGCCAATGGCGATACTCCCTGTGAGGAGCAGTTAAAGCAGGCAAAGATCCATTTTCAGCAATCGCTGGTATATGATCTGTTTGATTTTACCGAATTAAAAACCATATTTTTCCATTGCAGGAAGGTCGTTGAAGATAACGACAGGATTATTGCTCCTGTACTCCTGGACGATTTAAATGAAATAAAAAACACGGCAGAAAAAGAGATCTATGAAGTTGCCGGCACTTTTAAAAAGCAACTGAATCAGTTGCTAGCTCTGAATCATCTTCCGGAGGAGAATATTGACCTGCAGGACAGGATTGCGAAGGCTGCGTCTTATTTCTGTGATAAAATAGAACGCAGATTCCTGGAAGGCCTGCGGAAAACAAGTATTGAAACTGATAATAAGGCGGTAAAGAAAAGTATTACCGAAGTGCTTGATCGTTTGAAAAAAGAGGTCTTTATAAAGTTTTCTGTTTTAAATCTATGCAAAAATGGATTTAGTACCTTAGATTATATTAAAACAAAAGCTAATGCCGGGATCGACTTTACAAGTAGTCAGATTATAGTATCAAAAACTCCAAAATCTTCCATTGAAAATATTCCCCATGCCGGCCTTTACAATGAACTCAAGAAATGGCGCAATAATCTGGCTTCCGAAAACAATACACCTGTATATATAGTGCTGCCTCAAAAGGCATTACTGGGGATAGTTACTCTATTGCCCGCATCATTAACAGAGCTGGAGGCAGTAAAAGGGATCGGGAAGATTAAAATTATGCATTACGGCAAGGAACTTCTCTCGATGGTTAACGATTACTGCGAAAGAAATGGAATAGAAAGGACCTCTGCAACTGCCGGCCGGTCTGAAACGATAGTTCTGGAAAAAGAAGAAAAGGTGAAGATCAATACAAAACAGGTGAGTTTTGATTTATATAAAGCAGGCAGGTCTATTCCTGAAATTGCAGCAGAACGCGGTTTTTCGGTTACTACGATAGAAGGGCATCTCGCTCATTATATTGCAGCAGGCGAATTAGATGTGTATTCTTTTGTATCAGGGGAAAAGGTGACCAGGATCAGTGATTATTTACAATCAAATAATCCTTCTTCACTTACAGAAGCTAAGACGGCCCTGGGAGATGATATTTCGTATGGTGAGCTGAAAGCTGTGATGAAGCATCTTGAGTTTCTCGGATCAGAGATTAATAGCTTTTAGCAGCATCGCATTCTTCTTTATGGAAGTCCCGGTATCTTTTAAATAATCTCAGATAAACGGCATCCCGTAACTTAAAGAGCATATAATTATGAACTGTTATTCGTCTGAAAACAGGGGCCCGGCTCAAAAATAAGTTTTGGAAGATAGAATCTGGTATCAAATTCCTAACTTAGCCTGATTTTTTGGTTTTAGAAATGAATACATCCTTTGATTTTGAGAAGCCCATAGCGGATCTTCAGCAGCAGATAGAAAAAGTGCAGCAGGTATCTGATAAAACAAAAGTGGATATGAAAACTACAGTTGCAGAGCTGGAAGCACAATTGACTGCGGCTAAAGAGCAGATCTATTCTAACCTGACAGGATGGCAAAAGGTTCAGATATCCAGGCATCCCGAAAGGCCATATACCCTGCAGTATATTGAAATGATGTGCGATTCATTTATCGAACTTCATGGCGACCGTACCGTTAAAGATGACACGGCGATTGTTGGGGGCTTTGCTTCTATAGACGGGCAGACAGTGATGATTATCGGCCATCAGAAAGGAACGAATACAAAGCTCCGCCAGTACCGCAACTTCGGTATGGCTAATCCTGAAGGATACAGAAAGGCCTTACGCCTGATGAAACTGGCAGAAAAGTTTAATAAGCCTGTTGTCACCCTGATCGATACTCCCGGGGCTTTTCCCGGACTTGAAGCAGAGGAGCGCGGACAGGGTGAAGCTATTGCCAGGAATCTTCTGGAAATGTCGGTATTGAAAGTGCCTGTTATCTGTGTTATTATAGGTGAGGGAGCTTCGGGAGGAGCACTTGGGATAGGTATCGGTGATAGAGTGCTGATGCTGGAACATTCGTGGTATTCTGTAATTTCTCCTGAGAACTGTTCTGCTATTCTCTGGCGTACATGGGACTATAAAGAACAGGCTGCCGAAAGTCTTAAACTTACCGGTGAGGATATGTATAAAAATCGTTTAATCGACGGGATAATACCTGAACCGTTGGGTGGCGCCCATCAGAATCCGAAGCAAATGGCTGCAATTCTGAAAGAAAGGATTCTCAAAGATCTTGCTGAACTAAAATCCAGGAATATTGAAGATGTGGTAAATGAGCGGATTAACAAGTTCTGCTCTATGGGAGTGGTGGTTGAGTAGGGGTTAGGGAGTGATAAGTTATGGGTTATGAGTGATGAGTTGGATGTTAAAGTTTCAAAGGTGTGCAAGTTGAAAGTTGCGCGGCTTGAAGGTTCAAACTTAAAGACTGAAGGGTTCTAAGCAAAGATTATCATTTGAAAGGCACAAGACGGAGGGGAGATCTGAAAGAATATATTTCATATAGATACACAAACGGGCCGGCGAATATTCGCCGGCCCGTTTTGTTATTTGATTGTTATGTTAAAGATAAAATGACTTATTACATTCTTATAAACCATTTTCAAGCGATGAAATCCATAATCCATAATTTATAACTCATAATTCATAACCCATCCTTCAACTCTAAAAGCTGATAGGAAGTTTGGTACGCAGTGCGGCAAACTTATTTTTCAGTTGAGTATTTAAAGCGGTCTGTTTATTAGCCTCAGTAATTTTAATCAGTTCGTTCATTACAGAAACTCCGAGTTGGATATTATTCATATCCGGAGAAGACTGGCCTCCAAGAAAAGTAAGCTCCTTATCAATATAATCTGCCGTATATGTTACCAGCTTATTTGCTTCCGCAGTTTCATTTACTTTGTAAAGAAGGTCCGCTGTATAATAACGATGCAGTACAAAGTAAAACTGGTTATTCTGATCAGGGACAACTTCCATCGATTTATTTAATACTTTTTTAGCCTCCTCTGTTCTTCCTTCTGCCAGAAGCTTTGATGCAAGAGTATTAAAAGTTTTAATGATGGTCGCTATCATCCTGGTAGATTCAGGATCGAGGTAGCGGGCATTTTTCATGTTGCCCCACTTAAACTTGTTGATGATATTATTATACATCTGGTCGGTATTCACTCTGTCTGGTTCGTCTTGTGTGGAATCAGCGGCTGGTGCTTTTAAAGGTACCAGGCGGTAAGCAAATCCTTCGTTATAAAGATATTTTTCAAGTCCGATATAATTGCTTGATGGTACGGTAACCGCAAAATAAATCGGGCGTTTCCAGTTATTATGTGCCAGGATATCCAGCATAGCCAGCTCCGTTTTCGTTACATATGCTTTATTGTAGGTCCATTGCATAACCGGTGTAATGCTATCCTTAAGGGCTGCGCTCACTGTTTTGGTAGCAAGTACTTCCTGTGGGTTAATGGTTATCTTAAAGCTTTTGGTTGGGAGAATATTTTCCCTGCTGCCGTCCTGCATCTGTACTTTATCGTTATCATTATCAGAGGTAAGTACATCAAAAAGGTTTTCGAGTTCTATCGGTTCTGCAAACTTGTAATCATAATACCTGATCACGTCTCGCACTCCCTGCACAAATTTATCATTACTCATTGTGATTGGAAGCGGGTCAGCCTCGTTGATCTTATCCTTCATCTGCCTGATATACCAGTCGGTTCCCAGGAGGCTTAAGTTAACTATTCTGACATCGGGACGAACATTTTCAACTTCCTGTACATACCAGAGAGGATACGTGTCGTTATCGCCATATGTAAAAAGAATCGCATTAGGTGCACATGATTCTAAGTAATCTATGGCAAAATCACGGGTAGTAAATTTTGTTGAGCGGTCATGATCGTTCCATTCCTCTTTTGCCATTAATACAGGCGCAGCCAGTAACCCTGCAACAGTAGCAATTATCCCCGCTGTTGAAGGCGTAACCTTCTTGCTGAGGAAATCGGCAATAGCGGCTACCCCCATCCCAATCCATATAGCAAAGGCATAAAATGAGCCTGCATAAGCATAATCCCGTTCTCTGGGCTGCAGCGGATTTTGGTTCAGGTACAGCACAATGGCCATCCCCGTAAAGAAGAATAAAAGGCCAACAACCCCGGCATCTTTCTGATTGCGTTTAAAGTGCCAGAAAGCACCTAATAAGCCAAGTATAAGAGGTAAAAAGTATAAGCGGTTGTAAGCTTTATTCTCTGTGATACTTGGCGGAAGATTGTCCTGCGATGAACCCAGATGCCATGCATCCAGAGGTTTAATTCCTGAGATCCAGTTTCCCGAGGTAGAATTCCCCTGCCCCTGGTCGTCATTCTGTCGTCCTGCGAAGTTCCAGAGAAAATAACGAGCATACATAAATCCCGTTTGATATGAGAATAAAAATCCCAGGTTCTGGGCAAATGAGGGTGATTCGTTTTCTCCCATCCTCATCCATTCGCGATAATAAGCAATATGCTGAGGATCGTCGCTGTACATTCGCGGCAACAAAGTATTGCGGTCGTACACAGCCTCGTATTTCTTTCCGGCTACCTCATATTTCTTATCTCCTTTCCGGTAGATGTTATCGCCCTGGTTATAATCAATTACCTTAGAATCAAAATACTGCCCGTAAAGAAGAGGTCTGTCTCCGTATTGCTCCCTGTTAAGATAACTCAGGAAGGCAAATGCATTGTCAGGATCACTATTGTTTAATGAAGGGTTTGCTTTTGCACGAATAATGATCATGGTAAAAGAACTATAGCCCAGCAGGATAAACGCTATACTTAAGAGGGCCAGGTTGAGCGTAGGTTTCGCCTTGCGGATCGAATAGATAATTCCATAAGTTAATCCTCCGATAACCAGAATACCAAATACAAATACGCCGCTTCCAAATCCAAGCCCAACGGTATTTACAAAGAAAAGATCAAAATAGGCCGCAATCTTAACCATATACTGGATAATGCCATATTGAATTAAGGCCAGTACAATAATACCTGTCAGCAGGGCCAGTATTGTGCCTTTTCCTGTTGGGTTTTTAAATCTTCTGAAGTAATATACCAACGCTATAGCCGGGATTGCAAGGAGATTCAATAAATGCACGCCTATAGATAATCCCATAACGTAGGCTATAAATATCAGCCATTTATCAGCGCCTGGTTCATCTGCATGGAAATCCCATTTCAGGATTGCCCAGAATACAATTGCCGTACAAAGAGACGACATGGCATATACTTCAGACTCCACCGCCGAAAACCAGAAGGTATCTGAATAGGCATAGGCAAGTGCTCCCACAAGCCCCGAACCGATAATGATAATCAGTTTGGCGGCATTAAGGCCTTCTGCTGACTTCCATATCACTTTTTTCACAAGAGCTGTTATTGTCCAGAAAAGAAAAAGGATAGTAGCGCCGCTCGACAATGCAGACCCAACATTCATCCAGAATGCCACCCGGGTTCTATCCGCTCCGGCAACAAGAGAAAAGATCTTTTGAAGCATTAGAAATAAGGGAGCTCCGGGCTGATGCACGATCTGCAGTTTAAAAGCAGCACCTATAAACTCGCCGCAGTCCCAGAAACTTGCTGTCGGCTCTGCTGTTAATATATAAGTAACAGAGGCAATGACAAAACAAAGCCAACCAAACAGGTTGTTGATCTTATTGTATTTCATAAAATTAAATATCTAAACGATATAAAGCCCGAAAATAGTGATTTTATTTAAATACCAACACCGGATGATTGATTTTGGATAAAGTCAGGAAACCCGGATAGCTGTATTTGCCTGCTAATATATCTTTTCTCTCAGAAGGTAATTTCGGCTAAACCACGTTTTTTTATTTTGATACGGCAGTATCCTGTCATAAAGTGCTGTCCTGCATGCTTTTCAATAATTTAAAATTGTTTTTGCTTTAATGCTTTATCGCCCTATATTTGCATTCCGTTTCGCGAAAGCTGGTTTAAGCGGTAAATTGCCCGATAGTATAAAGGTAGTACGACAGATTTTGGTTCTGTTTGTCCAGGTTCGAATCCTGGTCGGGCAACGAAATTCGGGTTTATGATTCATGCACAAGGCTTTGATTTACCAAGATTCGGATATATATTACCCGAAGATGTGTTTTTACATTCAGGACTCAATTCTGTAATCATAAGACCCGAAATCCGAAAGATTAAAAAATGTCAATCCAGTTAAATCCCGTTAAACTATTTGCCGGTTCCGGTACTACTGCACTTGCTGCCAAAATAGCGAAGTCGTATGGTCAGGAACTGGGCGATGTTGTTGTTTCTCATTTTAGTGATGGCGAGTTTCAGCCGTTTTTCAATGAGACGATCAGAGGTTGTAATATTTTCCTGATCCAGTCTACAAATCAGCCATATGATAATCTGATTGAGTTGTTACTGATGATTGATGCGGCTAAAAGGGCCTCTGCCCATTATATTACGGTTGTTATGCCTTACTTTGGTATGGCAAGGCAGGACAGGAAAGACAGACCAAGGGTGACAATTGGTGCAAAAATGATGGCTAACCTCATTACGGCTGCCGGCGCACACCGGATTATGACGATGGATCTTCATGCCGCTCAGATCCAGGGTTTTTTCGATATCCCGGTTGATCATCTGGATGCCTCTGTGATATTTGTACCTTATATTAAGAGCCTTAACCTGCAGCACCTTACGATTGCTTCCCCCGATATGGGAGGTTCTTACAGGGCAAGGTCATTTGCTAAGTTTTTTAATGCCGAAGTTGTTATTTGTGACAAGAGACGTAAAAGGGCAAACGAAATAGAATCCATGTCGATCATCGGAGATGTTACCGGTCAGGATATCGTGCTGATAGATGATATCTGTGATACTGCAGGTACTTTGGCCAAAGCAGCGGGACTGATTATGGAGAATGGTGCCACAAGTGTAAGGGCTGTATGTACCCATCCCGTCCTTTCCGGTAAGGCATATGATACTATTGAAAATTCAGCATTAACAGAGTTGATCGTTACAGATACCATTCCGGCGGTTAAGACCTCTGAAAAGATCAGGGTATTATCTACTGCCGATCTGTTTTGTCAGGCAATCAGGATGGTAGATCAGCACGGTTCTATCAGCGACTTGTTCAGGGTGGACTAAGTAAAGTGAAGCTTAAGGCTTAAGAGCTGAAAGATGTAATTATTTATAATATAAAGGGGAGGCCCGTTGAAGATAATTTTTTTAATTTTTAATTTTAATTTTTTATAGTATGAAAACTATCGCTATTAGCGGTTCTCCAAGAGAGAACGTAGGGAAACGCGATGCAAAGGAACTGCGTTACGAAGGTAAAGTGCCTGCAGTTTTGTATGGCGGCAAAGAACAGGTTCATTTTGCAGTAGAAGCAAGTGACTTAAAAGCTCTTATTTATAGTGGAGATGTAAGTTTTGTGGAGATTAATGTTGACGGGGTAAAAACTAAGGCGATCCTTCAGGATGCACAGTTTCATCCAATGACAGAAAAGATCATTCATGTTGATTTTTATCAGCTGCAGGAAGATAAATATTTATCTATGCAGATCCCTGTGAAATTAACAGGAACTTCTCCGGGTGTTAAAACCGGGGGTAAGCTTGTTCAGAAATTACGTAAATTACGTGTAAAAGCTTTACCTAAAGACATGCCTCAGTATGTTGAAGTAAGTATTGAAACGCTTGATGTTGGAAAATCAGTTCGCGTTCGCGACTTAGCGTTTAAAAACTTTACTGTTACCAACACTCCTGAAGATACAATTGTATCTGTTACAACTTCACGTGCTTTAAGACAGGCAGAGCTTGACGCAAAAGGTAAATAATTTATCTTTTTAAAGATTCGAAGCCGGGGATGCATATCATCTCCGGCTTTTTTATTGAGCTGCGCCGGGCATAATAATAAACTGTAAGACGGCGTCTCCTTTCTGAAGCTGTTCAGACCGATTTCCTTTGATAGTCTTA
>JAATFW010000139.1 GCA_015654985.1 Sphingobacteriales bacterium
AGCATTAAGGATACCGGAGTTGGCATTCCAAAGGAACAGCAGGCTGGCTTATTTACCCGTTATTACCAGGTCGCCGGCAGCCATACCAAGTCTGGAACAGGGTTGGGCCTGTACCTTTGTCAGCAACTGATCAGCCTGCAGGGCGGAAGTATAAAAGTTGAAAGCGAAGCAGGCAGGGGATGCATCATTCATTTCTCCATACCTTATAAAACCATGTGATACAATTAATTGAAATTTGTCATCTGATGATATTTGATGACCTATCGCATCCGATATAAAGGGATCCATGGGGCTGATCTCTTCTTCAGGTCAAAGCCTTAAGTTTTGTAATGATAAACGAGAACACCAGTTTATATTATTTGCTAAAGACAGACAACACCTCAAAAAAATAAGCCCGGTTCCGTGCAGAGAACACAATACTCTGAAGTGTTCTCTGCACGGAACCGGGTTTATTCTGTATACAATTCCTACATTTGTTAATCTGTTCTTCTGAAGTCAATGTTTGACATCCTTATTCCATCTGTTCCGAGGTTAGTGCCGCCGCATTTGATCAGCAAGTACACGGTGCCTGCTGTCGTAAACTTGACAACACTACCGCTTCCGGTACACTTAACTGCAGACAGTAAGCCGTTAAACGGAGTCTTCCCGCAACCGGTCCAGGTATTTATTCCTAAACGAATACCTCCGTCGCTGTAATCTACGCCCTGTACAGGAGCCGCAGTACCTACGTACACTTCGAACCATGTATCTGCAGCCCCGCTACCTGCAACTGTCATATCGATCTTGTAATTTCTGTTTGCTTTTACCTGTACCGGCTGGTATACCCCGGCGTGCCCGCCGTTACCACCAGCGGCAAGAATGCTGCCGTCGGCATTCACAGTAAAAGTAACATTTGTATTGGATGCTATTCTAAAGGGCACCCAGGCGGAACTCACCACCAAATTCGATGGAGGAACAACCTCATCCAATAACGAATCCACGTCAAAATAAACCACTGCCTTGTCTTTGGTGGCATCAACAGCAAATTGAGAGGGATTAGCTAATTTAAGGCCGAATACGGCTTTTTTTCCGGAATACTGATTCAGACTTGAAATCTTTATTTTCGCGAGTGCATTCCCTGTAATAGCATCGCCAGCCTTAGACAAAGTAACCTTTGGGTCTAACGTATAGTCGTCTGCCGACAAAGTAATGGTATTTGAAGGAAGTTTTCCCGACTGGATCAACCCCGCAATCGTACTGTTATCTGTAATAACGTCAACAGTAAAGGCGCCAAGATTTGCAAAACCTTCACGCTCTACAGGCACAGGTAATTCAACGGTATTGGCTGTATGATTGACAGTATAACCCGAACTAAGCACATTAATTTTACCATCATTTGATCCTGCTGCAGGAAAATGAATTAAACCGGCGATTTCATTAACATTAAAATACAGAACCACCTTGTTCATATTCTCATTAATGGTATATCTGGTTGTTCCGGTAATTTTAAGCCCTATCGCTACATTTCTGCCCGCATATTGGCCTAAGCTTTCAATTTTAATTTTAAGCAACGCGTTCCCTTTCATCATGTCGTGCTCAACAGACAATGTGTCTTTTTCTGATAACGTATAACTGCCCGCATCCAGAACGACCGTATTTGCCGGTAAATCTCCCGACTGTACCAGCCCTGCAATTGTGGTGTTATCTACCGCCACATCAACAGTAAACGGTTCGGAACCAGCCTGACCACCGCGAAAAATCGGTACAGGGAAATTTGCTGTTTTAGCAGCAGCATCAATAACGAGTTTTGTTTCCTGTATACCGTTGATAATACCTTTATTTTCCCCATTCAGGAAATACACTTTGTACGGTTCATTGCCGGTAGCTTTACCCCCTTCAATGGTTTCCTGTTTACATGCTGAACTGATCATCAGTAAACAGGCAAACAGTTTTGATATGGAATATTTATGAAGTTTCATAATCTATATTCGTTTAGTCGTGCTCTCAATTTAATTATTACCACCCTGTATTTTGTGTCCAACCGGTTTTGTTAATTTCCGCCTGCGGAATTGGATACCAGTTCATTTTTGCATCGAACGCCCGGTCTTCCAGTTTCTTAACCGTATAACTGTATGTTACAGAACTGCCGGAAACATTTCTTTTAATATCAATCCGGTTAAGCGGCGCTTTAAAATAGGTATCTCCTTTATTCCATCTCCGAACATCCCAGAAACGTTGATCTTCAAAACCAAATTCGGCATTTCGCTCTCTTTCAATAGCTGCCTGGTCGAAGTCAGCGGCAGTTAAATCAGGCATGGCTACCCTTTTTCTTACCAGATTTATTGCCTGTAAGGCCGTTATCCCGAAATGGCCGGGGTCGGCCTCTGCTCCGTAAGCATTGTACATGGCCTCAGCATAATTCAACAACACTTCAGCATATCTGAAGTATGTCCAGGTATGATCTGAGGTGGTGTTATTCACTAAGTCAAGTGCTGAATTACTCCATTTCGAAAGATAGTACCCGGTTTTAGTAGCATTCAGTTTAGGCAAACCGCTATTCCCTCCAAAGAACGTCTCTATTGTAATAGATTTATAAGAAGAATTATTGGCAATTACTGTTGCAGCTAACCTCGGATCCCTGTTTTGATACGGGTTTGCCGCATGATCTGGATTACTCCAGTCAAAAGGGACAGAGGCCGTTACAGTGCCTGAACCATCTTTTACCAGCACTTCAAATCCATCGACAAAATTCTGAGAGGGCGTTACGCTGTTGCCGTTACTATTCTCAAATACTATCGGGAAATTATTCCGTTCTACAGAATTTGTTGCCCCATACCGCCTGTAAAAAATCATTTCGGCCGAACCCGCATTTGTCGGGCCGAATAATCTGGTATAAGTAGCATCCAGTGCATAGCTTTTAAGCTGGATCACTTCGTTCGCCGCACTGGCAGCTTCTGCCCAGGTTATCGTGGAACCGCCCGCCTTATATAAAGGGCTTGCTCCATATAACATTACCCTGGATTTAAGTGCCTTGATGGCTCCATGTCTTATCCTTCCGTCTTCGTACCAGGAGGCTGTAAGATTAGCGGGAATGATGGCAGAAGCTTTATCGCATAAAGACACAATATATTTAAGACATTCGTCCAGTGAATTTCTGGGAACATTTTTCCAGGTGCTGTCATCATCAGGATCAAGAGGTTCTTCAAAAACCGGAACGGCCCCATATCTTTTAACCAATTCAAAGTAAAAGAATGCTTTAAGAAAAAGCACTTCACCTTCCATATATTTAACGTTATCGCGGGCATTGTAGTAAGCGGACGAGTCAACCCCTACAATTCCATTTTTTATATAAGCAATGTCTATTTTTCCTTTATTTTTAAGAAACAGGTTTGCATTCCTGATCCCTTCAAAATTTTTATTCCATACTCCATCCGGATTAACATATTGATTCCATATTCCTAAATTGAACGTCTGCGACTTGGAGTCTACATTTGTACTTTCTGCATTATCCGTTGCTGCTTCCATATCCAGATTAGCAAACCCATCGGGCAGGTAGCTATAGATATTCCATAACACTCCCTGCACGTAAGAATAATTAGTATATAGTTGTTCTGTTGATATATTGGCGTCAATTTTCCTGACATCCAGATAATCGTCTTTACATGCATGCAGTGACGAGCCCAATATCAGCATGGATAATATATAATGATTTCTTTTCATTGTCTCAGCTATTAAAATTATTACTAAAACTTCATTTTCAGACCAAAGCTCACTGCTTTCATCAATGGATATCCCATAGACATACGTTCTGCCTCTAAGTCATCCAGTTTATCCCAGGTAAACAGGTTCGTTCCATTTACAAAAACCCGGATATCATCCAGCTTCTTAATTGAGTTGACGGGAAATGTATAGCCTAACTCAATACTTCTCAACTTAAAGAAGTTGCCATTGCGCAGCCAGAAATCAGATTGCTGATCGTTATTGGCATTGCTTAAGGTTGAAAGCCGGGGATAATCGGCCGTACCAGCGGTTTCCGGGGTCCAGTTGTTCGCTGAGAATACAGTCATGTTGTTATTACTAACAAACGGATGCGTGTAAATGTATGCGTCGTTCAGCAAACTTACTGTCCGGTTAAGTACCCCCTGCATATACGCATCAAAATCGAAACCCTTAAACTTAAACCCTAAGTTAAAGCCTAATGTTATCTCCGGTAATTTGGCATAACCGAACGGAATTTTATCGTAATCGTTGATTACACCGTTATTGTCCTGATCCTTAAATCTCAGATCACCCGGTCTTACGGTCGCATAAGAAGACGAAACAAGACCCTGCTTTAAAATTCCATTTTCATCAAAGTCAGATTCCTGATAAAAGCCATCAAAAGCAAGGCCTTTGAATTGACCTAAACGGTATCCCTGCGTATATAAGTAGTCGTACGGCTGGGCTTCTTCCGATCTTTTTGTGATC
>JAATFW010000311.1 GCA_015654985.1 Sphingobacteriales bacterium
AAAGATTTTGGTTTTTTGGGAAAGTTCTCCGGCGGACTGGGAACTTCTGGCAGGTTTGATGCTGAGGGCAACCTGAATATTTTTTCAAAGAAAACGCAGCTATCGCTTGTCGGGAGTGGAAACAATATCAATAAGATCCCCAATGATGTCAGTACCCTTCTGAATAAAGCAACCTTTAAGAGCGGTGGGAATGATCTGGACTATCAGACAAATTTTTCGCTGCCCGGTGACAATAAAACTTATTCTGCCGGGGGAAATTTCAGGTACGATTTTATAGAATCTCCGGAATTTAACAATAGAAGCTCCCTGAATGCCAGCTACTTTTACCAGCGTAAGATCACTGAAGAGGCATCCAGCAGTGATATCCTCAATAGCATCAGCGAGAACCTGCAAAACCTGCAGAACAATTCAAGCAGTAACGACCGGTCTGTTGACAGGAACCAGCTATCTGTAGCTTATAGTCTGGCCAGGAACGCGAATACCTTAAATGCATCGGGCAGTATCTTACACCAAAGCTCTGCTTTGGATGCACAAAACCATACGGAGGTGACAAACAGTCCTGGGAACCGCACAAGTTCCAGCGATAATGTCCGTTTTAACCAATCCAGTTTTGACAATTTCAGGGCAAATTTATATTATTCTTATGAACCCAATAGTTCCATCAGATATGAGAAGGCCGGTCGTTTGGTGCCTTTCGATGTGCAATATTTTGCGGATTTGAATAAATACAGCAACCAGTCAACGAACAAGACCAGCTTTATGTCGTATCTGGATCCCTCTAAAAATACCAATTACAACCGGCTTTATGATTCAAATGGAAACTATGCCGGACAAGATTTTAATTTTTCGCTCCAGCAACTTGAGAAACTGTTGTTCGGAAAAGACCGGGCATTTCTTAGCGTTGGTGTAATAAACAAGCTTAAGAACGAAACCTCCAACAAAAGCGATGAGGTAAAGGATCTCAAAAACGGCCAGTATGTCGCAAATTATTATCTTACCAATACGCTCCGGACGAATACGTTCAGGTATGTATATGGGTTGAGGTTTTCCAAAAGCTTCGGCCGCCGTCTGTCCGATCGGTTCGAGAAGAATGTCTTTTTGAATTTTGTTCCCAATTTCGGGAACATGCATTTTGAGAGTTCATCGGAAAAGGCATTTCAGAATATTTCCAGAAATTACCATGCTTTTCTTCCTGAGGCCAATGTTTCTTTTTTTAACAATCTTTTTGGCCGGAAAAAAGATGATCTAACTTTTAATTATTCAACCTCGGTAAACCTGCCCTCCATTGATCAATTAGCACCTCTTGTAGACAGCATCCAGGTATATTATTTCCGGAGAGGGAATGCCGGGGTGGAGTACGAAAAAATCAGGCAGTTCAACATGTCTTTTTCTCATGAAAACAGGAAGACCCAAAATGCATTCTCCTACAGAATCGAAGGGGGGGCAAGTCTGTCTGCCAATAAAATCGTTGACAGCACCTTTATTGCTGCAGATAACAGACAAACAGTATATGCGGTAAATTCCGGAGATTACCGGTCATTCAATATTATGGGTGAGCTTAGAAAGGCCATCAAGTTTCAGTCTTCGGACCTGAAGTTCCAGGCCTCTGCCAGGGTCGTCACAGAAAACCTCCCTACCTATATCAATAACAATTTTCTGATCAATAAAAACCTTACCAGCCAGATCAATGCATCCGGAGGATATGGTTTTAAGGATATCATGACCCTGGAGTTTAGGGAATCGGTTAATTATTATAGATCCTGGCAGCCTTTTTTTGACTCCAGGTATACAGGCAAAACATTTTCTCACGCACTGAACCTGAATTACAACATTGGCAAGCGTACAACACTTAACAGTAACATTACCTATAATTCAAATATCTCATCTGGTGCCGGCCGTATTGACTATACAATTTGGAACGCTTACTTATCTCAACGCTTTTTAAAGGGAAATACGGGTGAGGTTAAGCTATCAGCTTTGGATCTCCTGCACCAAAATACGAATGTTATTAATCAATTTGGAGCTAATAGCTTCATTACAACGTCGAGAAATGTACTGCAGCAATATTTTTTAGTCTCTCTTTCATATTACCCCAGGCAGTTTGGAAAGAAACTACGAAAGCATTGATTAGAACCAATAGCGTCGTTTAGATTTACTTAAGTAACTCAGCAGGTGTATAATTCAGCAACTTATTTACTCTCTTTTAAAGATTTAAGCGTACTGTTCCATTCTTCTTCCGTAAACGGCTCTATTTCGGGAACCTCCTTGAATATTTCAGACATATTCTCGTTTGACTGCCCGTTTTTATTACCAAATGCTGTAGTCCCGCCAGCAGCCCACACCTCTTCCGGAGAGTGAGATTTGTGACTTCTGAAACCCAATGATGACGTTGTAGTTTTAAAATTATTTCTGATTTTATAAGAAAGTGAAAGTACATATTGAGAAATGGCCGCGCGGAAATGAGAAAATAAAGTTAAATTTGTCACATCCAATCTGCTTTACTATTGCCATAATTCATATTCATAATTCAAGAAAACTCCCATCTCTCAAACATGGAAATACATTCAAAACCGGCCAGCGAATCATATACAGTAATGAATGAGCTTGTTCTGCCAAATGATACGAACCCCTTACACAACCTCATGGGAGGCAGGCTTCTTCACCTCATGGATATTGCTGCGGCCATCTCAGCTCAAAGGCATTCCAACCATGTTGTGGTAACGGCTTCTGTTGATAATGTTTCTTTCAAGCATCCTGTAAAACTTGGCGATGTGATCACTCTCAAGGCTAAAGTGACAAGGGCTTTTCATACGTCAATGGAAGTGCGGATTGAAGTATGGACTGAAAATATACCATCGGGGTCGAAAGTAAAAAGCAACGAGGCCTACTATACCTTTGTGGCCCTTGATAATGATGGAAAGCCTGCTAATGTGCCCAATCTTATTACGGAGACCGAAGAGGAGAAACAACTATATGAAACGGCACAGTTCCGCCGCGAGCTCCGGCTGATACTGGCAGGCAAAATGAAGGCAGAGAATGCAACGGGAATAAAGGCTATATTATTTCCTGAGATTTAAAGACAATAAAGGATTTAAGAAAGTACCTGCTTTGTTATAATAGGTACCTTCCTCCGAACAAATAATCACTTTTAAACCGATTTATTATAGCTCCGGCGGGATGTCTATGTGTTTCCGAGTTCAATAATCCGGTCGAACTCTTCAGGTTTTAACGACATGACGGAAAGCCTCCCCTGCTTTACCAGTCCGATATTCTGCAGCCGTTCATCTTTTTTGATCTGTTCAAGGGTAACGGGAGTTTTTA
>JAATFW010000169.1 GCA_015654985.1 Sphingobacteriales bacterium
AAGGGGAAAGCCGAAAGGTAAAAGCTAAAGCTAAGGGGAAAGGTAAAAGCTGAATGCTGACATGAAGTTGTTACCAAACAATTTAATTAACAATCTTATTTATTAAAAAAAATGAAGAACTTATATGCCGTTATTATGGCTGGTGGTATTGGAAGTCGTTTTTGGCCGATAAGCCGCACAGCTCATCCCAAACAGTTTATTGATATTCTTGGAACAGGAAAAACACTCATCCAGCAAACTTATGACCGCTTTGTGAAGATTGTTCCTGCTGAAAATATCTATATTGTTACAAATGATAGTTACAGATCGCTGGTGAAGGAGCAGTTGCCTGCTTTATCTTACGATCAGATATTGGGAGAGCCTGTAATGCGTAATACAGCGCCTTGTATCGCCTATGCATGTCATAAGATAGCAATGCTCAACCCTGATGCCTGTATCGTTGTCTCTCCTGCCGATCACCTGATCACTGATACAGAAGAATTTGTAAAAGATATTAAATTCTCGCTTGAAGCGGCGGCAAGGAACAATTGCCTGATAACACTTGGAATTAAACCCTCGCGGCCTGACACCGGATATGGCTATATACAATTTACATCACAAAAACTTGAAGGCGATCTGCATAAAGTAAAAACCTTCACTGAGAAACCGAATCCTGAACTTGCCAGAACTTTTGTGCAAAGCGGTGAATTCTTATGGAATGCCGGGATTTTTGTATGGTCTGTAGCTTCTATTCTCGGTGCTTTCGAACAGTATTTACCCGAAATGAATGATATTTTCAGGGAGGGTGATGAAAAATTCAATACTGCTGATGAACAGCCTTTTATTCAAAATGCTTACTATCAATGTACTAATATTTCTATTGATTATGGCATTATGGAGAAAGCGGGTAATGTATATGTTCTGCCAACCGATTTTGGATGGTCTGACCTCGGTACCTGGGCTTCTGTCTATGAGCTTTCAGAAAAGGACGAAGCTGGTAATACGGTAACACCAACCGGCAAGGTAATGATATACGACTCATCAAACTGCATGGTGAATGTTCCTTCCGGTAAGCTCGTCGTTTTACAGGGGCTGGAAGACTATATCGTTGTGGAAGACAATAATACCTTACTGATTTGCCGGAAGAGCGAAGAACAACGCGTAAAACAAATTGTGGCAGACGTGAAATCGAAGTTTGGAACGGAGTATATTTGAGAAGAGTTATGAATTATGGGTTATGAGTTATGAATTATGAGTTATGAATTATGAGTTATGAATTATGAGTTATGAGTTATGAGTTATGTACGGCGCACTATACGGCATAAATTATAAGTAAAGTATAAAGCAATAGCTTCTCTGTTAAAGGATTGTATTATCATAATTCATAACCCATAATCCATAACCCATAATTCATAATTCATAATTCATAACCCTCCTACTCCCGCTTACAACCGCTGCCTTACTGCCTCATACAGGATAATTCCTGCTGATACAGATACATTAAGAGAAGCGATCTCTCCGTTCATCGGGATCTTAGCAAGGTGATCGGCAGAACGTATAATTTCAGATGAAATGCCGCTTTCTTCCGATCCCAGTACGATAGCTGTCGGGGCAGTATAATCAACTTTGTACAGGTAATCGTTGGTCTTCTCTGTACAGGCTACAATCTGCAGGCCCGACTCACGGAGATAACGGGTAACTTTCAGCAGGCTTTCATGCCTGCAAACAGGAATTTTAAAAAGAGCCCCTGCTGAAGTTTTAATAGCGTCGGAATTAATTTGTGCTGAACCCTTTGCCGGAACTACTATCGCATGAACACCGGCACATTCTGCTGTTCTGGCTATGGCACCCAGGTTTCTGACATCGGTTATCCCATCAAGAAGCAGAATTAAAGGAGTTCCGCCCTTTTCATAAATATCAGGAATAATACTTTCAATGTTCTGATAAGTTAAGGGAGACACCACCCCGATGACTCCCTGATGATTCTTCCTGGTTATACGGTTCAGCTTTTCAACGGGAACCAGCTGATAGCTCAGCTCATGCTCTTTCAGCAATGTACGGAGTTCCATAAACAGTTCTCCGGTCAATCCTCTCTGCACATATACTGATTCAATATCTTTCCCGCTTTTAACAGCTTCTATTACTGCCCGGATACCAAAGATCATTTGATTGTTTTCGCGTCCGGACTTTTCGGGGTTAGTGTTCATTAATAAAAATTTTAGCAGGCAAAATACTCATAATTTCATCAGAAATAAGGTTTTATTCTGAGCTACTTTCCCGTTATTAACATAGGAAAAAGTTATACACATAATATTACATGAGCCGGGGCGCTCATTTTCTGCGGAATTAACAACTTATCCACATATAATTGTGAATATCGTACCTGGTTTTTAAACAAAAATAAGTAAGTGTAAAAAAGCACTTGTGTACAAACAAGCGGCGCTTATTGTTTACTTTTGCTGTGATGAGTTTAGAAAAGGAAAATGAGTATAGCAGTTCGGGGAAGGGCCAGCCCTTTCCCGAAAGGCGTACCAGGCTGAATAACCTGGTAAGTGGGCTTGGTAAACTTCCGCCCCAGGCAGTTGACCTGGAAGAAGCGGTTCTGGGAGCCCTGATGCTTGAAAAGGACGCCCTTTCTGCTGTTATCGATATCCTTAAACCCGAGGTTTTCTATAAAGAGAGCCATCAGAAGATATTTGAGGCGATACATACGCTCTTTCAAAAATCATCTCCTATCGATATTCTGACAGTTACTGCTCAGCTCAGGCAGCAGGGCGACCTTGAAATGATAGGTGGGGCCTATTATATCACCGAACTCACAAACAGGGTAGTTTCTGCAGCAAACATAGAGTATCATGCCCGTATTGTGTCTCAGAAATATATTCAGAGGGAACTTATACGGATCTCTACAGAAATCATCAGTAATGCATATGAAGATACAACAGATATTTTTGATCTGCTGGACCATGCAGAAAAGAACCTGTTTGATATTGCACAGAACAATCTGCGCAGGGATTCCAGAAGAATGGACGACATTGTCCGTGAATCACTGGAATCGCTCGAAAAACTAAGGGATAAGGTAGACGGACTTACCGGAGTACCTTCAGGATTTACCGCCCTGGACCGGATGACTTCCGGCTGGCAGCCATCCGACCTTGTAATTATTGCGGCACGCCCGGCTATGGGGAAAACAGCCTTTGTATTAAGCTGTGCACGTAATGCTGCGGTACAATTTAAAAAGCCGGTAGTGGTATTCTCTCTTGAAATGTCGTCTGTACAATTAGTGAACCGTCTGATATCAGGAGAAACTGAAATTGAGCAGGAAAAGATCCGTAAGGGCAGCCTGGCAGAATGGGAATGGCAACAGCTCCATTCTAAGATCGGAACACTTACAGAAGCGCCTCTCTTTATTGACGACACTCCCGCGCTTAATATTTTTGAATTCAGGGCTAAATGCCGCAGGCTCAAAGCACAGTACGATATCCAGATGATCATCGTGGATTACCTGCAGCTTATGCATGGCAAGGGCGAAGGCAAAGGGGGAAACCGCGAGCAGGAAATCGGCAGCATCTCCAGGGCGCTGAAGTCTGTTGCCAAAGAGTTAAATGTTCCGGTAATTGCACTTTCTCAGTTGAGCCGGGCAGTAGAAAGCAGGCCCGGTGCCAGTAAGAAGCCCATGCTTTCTGATCTTCGTGAATCCGGTTCCATCGAGCAGGACGCTGACATGGTATTATTCCTTTACAGGCCTGAGTATTACGGATTAACTGAAGATGAGGAAGGGCGCTCTACCATCGGTGTGGGTGAAGTAATTATCGCCAAGCACCGTAATGGAGAAACAGGAACCGTTCCGTTACGCTTTGTAGGCAAGTATGTTAAGTTTACAGATCTGGAGGAAGACTTTTCGGCATCTGCCGCACTTGGCAGCGGTTCAGACCCCTTTGCGGGAATGGCCCCTTCTTCTGACTTCGACAAGCCAAATAACTTTATTATCAGGCCATCCAGAATGGACGACATTGATGATGAACCGCCCTTCTAGAAGAGTAAACCCATCAGGATACCGGCAATGATCAGGTATGGTGTCCTGACACTGGTTAGATATAAAACCAGGAAGGTAGCAATTACCAAACCCACCGACATGAAGCTCAACCCTATTGGCTTCATCAGGAAGATAAAGGCTGCTATTATAAATCCCACTGCAACCGCATTGATCCCCGAAAGGGAGTTTTTTATCATCGCTATCTTTTTAAGATCGCTCCAGAAAGGAACAAAGAACAGGACAAGTATCATCCCCGGAAGGTTAATCCCGAGTGTGGCAACCAGACTTCCGGTAATCTGGCCTCCAATACCGCTCCCGGCGTTTTTCATGGCCATAGCACCTACAAAGGATGTAAATGAGAACGTAGGACCAGGCAATACCTGCTGAAAGCATATCCCGTGAGGAACTGCGCAGAAGAAAGATAATTCTTCATTTCAACAAACTCGGTAAACATCAGGGGCACCAGCACCTGCCCTCCGCCAAAAATAATAATGCCGTTGCGGTAAAAATTTTCAAGTAAGCGGATTGGCAGGCTAAATGGCGAAGTTTGATTAATAACCGCCCCCAGAGCTGCGAAAACAAGTAAGATGCCGAGAAAATAAATCATTTTATTCCGGTTAATACCTGCAAATAATTGCACCCGTAGCTGGCTTTCTTCAACCGTGGTTTCCATTGCGGAAGAAATAATACCGCCAAGAAGGATAAGGATCGGGAACACAAATGCATTTTTAAGGATCAGGGTGACGATAACAGCACCGATAGCGAGCCACATGGCTGTCCGCGTTTTCAGTATCGACCTTGCAAGTGTAAATGCCGCATACCCTACAATCCCTACCGCTATGGGCTGAACATATAGGAGAATGTGGTCAAAACGCTCCTTTTGCCCCAGGCTTGAATAGGCAATTGCAATAAAACACATTGCAGCCGCAGACGGAATAACCCAGATGAGGAAAGTGATCAGGGCTAAAGGCACTCCCCCAACCTTATAAGCGATGCCAATTAACGTTTGTGTGGAAGAGGGCCCCGGAAGTACCTGAGTAAAAGCATTCAGTTCAAGCAACTCGGATTCGCTGATATACCCTCTTTTTCTTACAAAGTCTTTCAGCATGATAGCAAGATGGGCCTGGGGGCCCCCGAAAGCAGTAAACGTAAAAAGTACCGCATCACGTAAAAAGAGAAGTTTCCGGGCTTTAAGCATTAGTCGTCTTCGTAATCTAAACCGGCAGCCGACTGATAAACCGACTGCAACTCTGATAAAGCGTGCTGATCGCGGGCAGCACGGGCCATTTCCATTCCTTTCTGATAAGTCTTTATCGCTTCGTCCTTTCGTCCGAGCGCTTCATATAGCTTGCCTAAATGATAATAAGTACCGACGTAACTTTCATGATTAGCAACAAGATCTTCAAAATATCTGAGGGCTGTAACCGGGTCATTCTGGTTTAAATATTCTGTAGCAAGGGCATATTTAAGAAAAGGATCCGAGGGCTCTTTTTCAAAAAATGCCAAAAGCTTTTGCAAACGGGTTTCGTTCATTTTCAAAAGAGGCTTTTTTAAACTAAATTTGCAAAAAAATTAAGTTTTCCATAGACAAGCATATAACGGAATAACGGCAAAGGTAATTTACTAATGATAAAGTACAAACAATGAAAAAGATTATCCATGCAACTATTTAAGCAACATACAAAAGATTAAGGCAGTGAGACATGAAAAAAATTAAATTAGATATCGTAGGGTTATCTTACAGCCAAACACAATCAGGAGCCTATGCGCTGGTTCTGGGAGAAGTAAACGGACGACGGCGCTTACCAATTATAATCGGGGGGTTTGAGGCACAAGCCATTGCCATTGAGATTGAGAAGATGACCCCCACACGCCCTTTGACTCACGACCTTTTTAAATCTTTTGCTGTGGCATTTAACATCAACGTGCAGGAAGTAATTATTTACAACCTTGTTGATGGTATTTTTTATGCAAAACTGGTTTGCAGCGACGGGAAGAAAAACATTGAAATTGATGCGAGAACTTCTGATGCTATAGCCGTTGCGGTGCGCTTTGAATGTCCTATCTATACCTATGAATTTATTCTGGCGACGGCGGGTATTATGATTGAAGGCAATGATTTCGTATTTCTCGAAAACCTGGAGGGTTCTACCGAAGAAAAAGTTGCTGATCCCACTGTAAATTATACCAGCTTAAGTGACGAGGAATTAAAAGACAAACTCCAGCAGGCATTATCTGAAGAAGCATACGAAAAAGCAGTAAAAATCCGGGACGAACTTTCCAGGAGAAAATCATCATAATCATATTCATTCAGCAAATTCTTTATATCTTACACCCTTCATATCCTTATAACAATTTATGGAAAGATTCACGGGCTTAATTGGTATCATACTGATTTTTGCCATTGCTTTTTTAATGTCTAATAACCGGAAAGCGATCAATTACAGACTGGTATTTTCGGGGCTGACGATCCAGTTACTTCTGGCAATTTTTATTTTAAAGGTTCCCCTGGGAAAGCACATTTTTTCGTGGCTTGGAACCGCGGTAACAAGGATTCTTAATTTTTCGCAGGCCGGCGCCGATTTTGTATTCGGACCTCTTGTAAACCGCCAGTTTATGAGCCATGCTTTTGGCCCCGGGAATGAAATGATCTTCTTTTTCAGCATTATTCCTACTATAATTTTTGTTGCCGTGCTTGTAAGCGTAGCTTATTATCTTGGCATTATGCAGCGGATCGTGAAGGTTTTTGCGTATGCGGTTTATAAAGTAATGGGGGTATCCGGAGCGGAGGCACTGTCGAATATTGCCAGTGCTTTTGTAGGACAGGTAGAAGCCCAGATCATGATTAAACCCTACCTCAAGGGGATGACCATGTCTGAACTCCTGGCTTCTATGACAGGAAGCATGGCCTGCATTGCCGGAGGCGTAATGGCGGTGTACATTTCACTTGGCGTTCCTGCAGAATACCTGCTGGCGGCAAGCATTATGGCTGCTCCTGCAGCTTTGGTGATCTCTAAGATCGTCTGGCCTGAAACCCAGGTATCAGAAACCAAAGGAAAAGTTTCACTTGAAATAAAAAAGACCAGCGCAAATCTTGTGGATTCTATTTCTCATGGTGCGGGCGACGGGCTGAAAGTTGGGTTAAATGTTATTGCGATGCTGATCGGCTTTATCGCTATTATTGCCTTAGTGGATTATGTTCTTAGCTGGATTGGTGCCGGACTTGGAAACCTTGGTCTTTCACTGTCGTTTATTGGTATAGATATACACACTTTAAACCTGAAACAAATACTGGGTGCCTTCTTCTCAATTTTTGCATGGGCTATGGGAGTTCCCTCAAAAGACGTTCAGACTGCAGGCTCTTTAATGGGCACTAAAATGGTGATCAACGAATTTGTAGCGTATCTTGACCTTGCCAAAGTGAAAGGAGTGATTGACGCTAAAACATTGGTAATAACAAGCTTTGCTTTATGTGGATTTGCTAATTTCAGTTCTATTGCCATCCAGGTTGGAGGAATTGGCGAACTGGCTCCTGAACGCAGGGCGGATCTCGCAAAACTGGGAGTCAAGGCACTGATCTGCGGAACACTCGCTTCTTATCTTTCGGCAACAATAGCGGGAATACTTTTGTAAGTGGGTTGCGGGTTGAAGGTTGTGGGTTGAAGGTTGTGGGTTGAAGGTTGAAGGTTGAAGGTTGTAGATTTCCAGCGATTTCTAAAAATTGATCTAAATTGCGTTGCTGGTCTAAGCGAATAGGTTTGGGAATATGTTAAACACAATTCTTCCCTATCCTCAACTTAGATTTCATCTATAAAACTGTTCTTCAACGGAAGATGAGAGACCGGTAAAGCATAAGCATTCATAAACACCTTTAAAAACAGATAATACAGTGAATAAACTTGTTTTACACACGGATTATATGAACTTGCATATAAAAAAGAAAGACAAGTTTATCTAAGTTTCTCCTATAAATAATTCAAAGACCAACCCAGGCTCTATTTTTATTCGTCCGTGTGCAGCTTAAAAAACTTCATGTACATTTGATTGTACAGCATTAAAGGCTGAAAAAACCCGGACCAACCTTCAACCTTCAACCTTCAACCTTCAACCTTCAACCTTCAACCTTCAACCTTCAACCTTCAACCCCTTTTATCGATCTCTACATAATCGCGTTTTG
>JAATFW010000164.1 GCA_015654985.1 Sphingobacteriales bacterium
ATCAAGCCATATTAATCACGACGCACACTTTTACGGGGCGCTGTCGGGGCTGATCATAACTATTATCCTTTATCCCGGGGTGGTAAGTTACTTCTTCAGGCAGTTGGCAGGCGGCTAACCAGGTAAACCCGCAACCTTCAACCCGCAACTTTCAACCCACAACTTTCAACCTTCCGGAAGAAAGCTCATTGGATTTTCAGGATCTTTAATAATCTCGAACAATGTATAGCCCCACGGTTTCCAGAAGTTCTCCAATACCTGTCCGTAAGTCTTTACCTGCCACTCATCATAAACCGGTTTGCTGCTTAACCTTAGCGGCATAGCCTCAATGTATAATACACCACCTGTTGCCAGAAAAGAATATTCCGGTAACCGGTTAAAGAGGTAGGCCGAATAAAAGAATCTTGAACTGATCTCTTCAAACTGAATTTCGTCCAGTTTAAGGCCATCAACCTGTTCAAGTACCTTCCTGTGATAATTATAGCTTTCCCCATTGTCCTGTATGCAGGCAACAAGACCAAAGTCGGCCATTCTCAAAGAAAATGCGAGCGTGTTGATCTCATCCCGGTAAACAAAAGCATCAGAAGCATTGCTCACCGGGAACACACAGATGGTCCAGGGCAGTACACCTTCAAATTCAACCGGCCTGACAAGCGACTGCAGCATCAGATGCAGGTTACTGAATTTAAGCATCAATGCCTGTGAGAAGTTAAACTGCTCTCCAATAGCCTTCTGCTGCCTGATACCAGAACGGATCTCATAATGGATGATGCCATATACCTGTTTTGCTATCCACTGGAATAACCGTACCCGGTCTAACTCCTTTACTGCTTCATATCCGGAAATAAAAGCCCTGCTGATTTCTTCTTCAAGCTGATTAAGAGGCAACAGGGCCTCTTCCGAAACCGGCAGCCAAAGATCGCTGTATGTAACTATTTGTTCATCCAGCATTTTTAAAGGTTTATTCTCCAGTCCGAATTGCTTAATCATCCATTCAGGGAACACAGAAAGCTGTTTGCCGGCAGGTGATCCCGTTAAAAAGCAGGTTTTGTCGCCAAAATCAAAATGATCAAAAGGACGGAAGATCGGAGTGCTCATAAAGCAAAGGTAAAAGAAAGGCGTAAAGGAAAAAGAAGAAACATCCTAATTTGCAGTCTTCAGTTCCTTAATAGAAGCAATAATAACAGAAATCTGCTGATTAAGCTCCTCTTTTACTTCAGGGCCGGCATTTTGCAACTGGCTCTGTTTACGCTGCTGGATTCCCTCAAACAGGGGAACAACAAATTCATCGACACCATACTTCTTATACTTCACTGCAAGGCTTTTAAAATCATTGATCCTGGGATTTACAATTTTGCTGTCGTTAATGCCGCTAAGGATATTTATATAAGCGGGAATCATTTCAACTTTACTCTGAGGCGGGGCCTTATCATAAGCTTCAGAAATATAATTAAGTTGCTCTGCTCCTCCGTTCAAAGCATAAACGGTAACGATGGCCTTCGTAAGCTCACCTTTGCTGTCGTTTTGAAGGCCTTTAGCCAGGTTAAAAGCATCCGGGGGATTAATAAGGGTAACCCCAAGCAGGGCGGCTGCCTGAATGGCATACGACCGGCTTTTTAACGATTCATCAAATAAAGCCCTGTTTGAGGGGTCTTTCAGAGAAGCGATGGCGCCTATAGCCGCAGCCCTGACAAGCGTCTTCGGATCATTTTCAGACAGATCCAGCAATACAGGAACGGCCCCGGCCTTTATCGCAGGATCGCTTAAGTCCAGCGAATTGATAGCTTTGATCCGCAAACCATCAAATTTATCTTTCAATGCGGCTAAAATAACATTCCGTGCACCCGGATCCTGCTGTTGTTTTTCAATACAGGCATCTATCGATTCCAGCCTGTCTGCATACAGGGGGGCATTAAAGTACTGGTAAACAAGCTGGGCCAAAGGCTTATTATCGGTCTTTTGGGCCAATATTACTTTATCAGCATCTACATTTACAAGGTCGGGCTTAACAGCAACCGCAAAATTTAAGGTGTCAGTTTTATTCCTCACCCAAACTGCATGTCTTTCCTTCTTGCCGCCGCTGTAAACATCTATGGCAAGCGGAAGGATAAAAGGTTCTCCCGCTTGTTCCTGCTGTATAATTACCTGCTGGGTGCGGGAATCTTCATTCCATTTATAATCTATTTTAAGAACAGGATGTCCGCTTCTGAAATACCACTGATTAAAGAACCAGTTCAGATCTTTTCCACTCACTTCCTCAAGGGCCAGCCTTAGCTGATGAGCCTCCCCGTTTTTAAAAGCATTTTGCTTCAGATAAAGATTTAATCCCCTGAAGAAAGCATCTTCGCCAAGATAATTCCTCAGCATATTTAATATGCGGCCCCCCTTCTGGTAACTCACCTGGTCGAACATGTCCTCCCTTTCACGATAATGAAAGCGCACCAGATCCTTACTGAAGCTCTCTTCCGAATTCAGGTAAGTCTCCATCGCCTTATAGCCATGGGCGTCGCCCGCATCCTTTCCATGCTTATATTCCTGCCAGAGAGCTTCGCTGAAATCAGCAAAAGACTCGTTCACCGTAATGTTGCTCCAGCTTTCAGCGGTTACATAATCCCCAAACCATTGATGAAACAATTCATGTGAAATAACATTTTCACCCCGGTTTTCATCCAGCAATTCCCTGTCTGTAGACTGCACATAGTCGCCGTGAAGGGTTGCGGTAGTATTTTCCATTGCTCCGCTCACATAATCGCGGACCACAATCTGCGAATATTTATTCCAGGGAAAATCAATTCCAAGCTTTTTGGAGAAGAATTCTATCATCTCCGGTGTTAATCCGAAGATCTGTTTTGCATAAGGGGCGTAGGCGGGCTCAAGATAATAATTCACTTCCTTATCGCGCCATTTGTCCCTGTAGATCTTAAAGTCGCCCACAGCCATCATAAACAGGTAAGGAGAGTGGGGCAGATCCATTTTCCAGGTATCGGTACGGGTTCCGTCTGTATTATTCTTTTGAGAAACCAGACGCCCGTTAGAAAGGCTGACATATTTTGAAGGCACAGTCATACCTATTTCAGCCGTCGACTTCTGGTTGGGCCTGTCGATCGTAGGAAACCATACGGAAGCGCTTTCAGTTTCCCCCTGCGTCCAGATCTGCACGGGCTTGTCTTTATCCTTTCCATCCGGGTTAATAAAGTACAGCCCTTTAGCATCGGTGATCGCCGCGCTGCCTTTCACCTTAAATTCATCGGGTTTAGCAGTATAATCAACAAATACAGTATATTTTTCAGTCTGATTGAACTTCCTGCCCAGTCTTACAGCCAGTTGTTTCCCGTCATAATCATATTTTAAAGGAATAAGCCTGAGTCCTTCAATAAGCGAAACATTCTTAATGTCCATTCCCTTTGCATCCAGCCGCAGGGAATCTGTAGAATAAAAATGAGGCTTAAGGGTGATCCATTCCTTTCCGTACAGGTAACGTTTTCCATAATCGAACTTCACTTCCAGTTTGGTATGCACCAGATCGTTAACTTTTTCAGCAGTTTCGCGGTAAGTTTCTAATAGTGTATCCCGGCTTTCGCTGTCCTGCGCATACACCTGAACATTCAACCCAAATACCACAGCAATCAGCAGCAACCTGCTTATTTTAATTATACTATTAACCATAAATCAAATAAAATCCCTCAATACTAACACAATTTTTATTTTCTTAGTACTATTCCATCTGAAAATGTTACTTATTGAAAGAGCTTTCCATATCCTTTAACATCTTTTAACACTTGTTCCCTTAAACTATTTGTAAGCCGGATCATCTATTAGTTAAAACCACAAGAGATGAAAAAGACAATTTTAACAGCCCTTTTATTTATGGGTTTGGCAACAGCAGGTTTTTCACAGGAAAAACATCAAAGGGAAAAGAAGAGCCCTGAAGAACGCGCTCAAATGATGACGGATGCGATGGCTAAAAAGCTTTCCCTGTCTGACAAACAGAAATCTGATATCTATAAAATCAATCTCGACAGGGCAAAAGAAATGGAAAAATTCCATGCAAAAGCCTCAGAAGACCACAAAAAGACTTTCGGCGAACAAAAGAAGAACTTCGAAGCTTCGGAAGAAAAGATCAACAAGGTTTTAAACGATGATCAGAAAAAAACATATGCCGATCTGAAAGCAAAGCGCCAGGAAAAGATGAAAGGGCATAAAGGAGAATTCAAAAAGCGCCTGAAAGAGAAAAAAGGCGATGCTTAATTAATAGTTAATGATTAAACACATGCAAAAAGCGGCGGGAAAGTTCCTGCCGCTTTTTTTTATAAAGTACACGCAGCAGCTTCACATACCTGCCTTTTCCTGTTTTTTTGCCATCAAACTGTCATACCGCACTTCATATACCACATCTGTGCGATGACTTCCTGCATCCTTCCTTGTTTCTAAAACATTCGTGCCTTATATTTGCGTTCCAAATATTGATTAAGCATAAAATGAGAGAAATACAGTTCAGAGAAGCCCTTCGTGAAGCAATAAACGAAGAAATGCGCAAAGATGAAAAGATCTTCTTAATGGGCGAAGAAGTTGCTGAGTACAACGGCGCTTATAAAGTAAGCCAGGGAATGCTGGATGAATTTGGCCCAAAGCGCATAATCGACACGCCAATTGCTGAACTGGGATTCGCAGGTATCGGTACCGGTGCCGCAATGAATGGATTAAAACCAATCATTGAGTTCATGACCTTTAACTTTTCATTGGTAGCTATTGATCAGATCATAAATGGCGCTGCAAAAGTACTTTCGATGAGTGCAGGACAATTTTCTGTACCCATTGTATTCCGCGGGCCCACAGGTAATGCCGGTCAGTTAGGGGCGCAGCACTCCCAGAACTTCGAAAACTGGTATGCTAACTGTCCGGGACTAAAAGTAGTGGTGCCTTCTAATCCTTATGATGCCAAGGGATTGCTCAAGCAGTCTATCATTGATCCTGATCCGGTAATCTTTATGGAGTCAGAAGTAATGTACGGAGATAAGGGAGAGGTTCCGGAGGAAGAATATTACCTTGAGCTTGGAAAAGCGCATATAGAAAAAGAGGGTACCGATGTAACCATTGTATCATTCGGAAAAATGCTTCCCCGTGTTGTACATCCCGCTATTGAAGAATTAAACAAAGAAGGAATTAATGCCGAAGTAATCAATCTGCGCACAGTACGGCCTATAGATTACGACACTATCATTAATTCAGTAAAGAAGACCAACCGTTTGGTAATTGTAGAAGAAGCATGGCCGCTGGGGTCTATTGCTACTGAAATAGCATTTAAAGTACAGAAAGATGCGTTCGACTATCTTGATGCTCCTGTAATAAGGGTAGTATCAGCCGATGTTCCGCTTCCGTACGCACCTACATTGATCAAAGAGGCTTTGCCGAATGCAGAGCGTGTAGTAAAAGCAGTGAAAAGCGTGTTATACGTAGAAAAATAATAAGATTAATTATTCTAACATAAAAAGGCCAGCCTCTATGATGAGGCTGGCCTTTTTATGTTAGAATAAGGAAAAGAAGAATATTTAGAGATCAAGGCTTATCTGCCTTTTAATACTTTCTTCGAGTGAAATAAATGTTTCTGTCCGTGAAATACCTTCAACAGTCTGGATGTGTTCATTCAGCACTTCCCGGAGATGGTTCGTATCACGGCAAATAATTTTGGCAAACATGCTCCAGGCACCCGTAGTATAATGAAGCTCTACGATTTCCTTTATTTTTTCAAGCTTGGCAACAGCATCCTTATAGGTGGAACCCTTTTCAAGATAAATACCAAGGTAGGCACATACATCATAACCAATTTTCTGTGCATCTACTATAAGATTAGACCCCTTAATGATACCCAAATCCTGCATCTTTTTCATTCTGACATGTATCGTTCCACCAGACACAATCAACTTTTTTGCGATCTCGGTATAGGGGATGGTAGCATCCTCCATGAGAATCGACAGGATCTGCATATCCAGATTATCAATTTCTAAATTTAAACTCTTCTTTTCCATTGGTTTTTTAAAAGATATTAATATTCACACGAAGTAAATAAAAACTTAGCAAAAATTAAAATATTTTGTTAAAAAATTTGCAACAAACATAGAAAGCTTGCTATATTTGTATCAAGCAACGCACCAATAAAGGTTGCAAATACACTGTAGGGTGGTGAAACAGGCAGACACACCTCCTTGTCTCGGTGGCGGAGAATACGGGAAACCGGCAACGGCTAACCACTCCTTGAAGGTTCGATTCCTTCCCCTACAGCTCCTTTCGTTTAATTTAGGTTTATAATTGGTTAGTTTGAGCTCTCGCCCATCGGGAGCTTATTTTTTTGCCCAAAAACTACGTTAAAGATAGCTTTATAGCTGAAAACATAAAACATTTCCCCTTTCATGGTTTAGGTATATTTTATAATTGTGGGTTGGTCTGAGCCCTTTTCAACCAGGAAGCTAATTTTCATCCTGGATTCTTGTGCAAGATAGAAAAATAACTCAAATACCAATAATTATTCCGGTAATTTATTAATTAAAACACTGCTGCAGGCCCGGATAATATTGCTTCTATATTCCCTTCCCGGCAATTCACACTAAGCCTTAATGAAGTTGAAAGACAACACTAGTTGTGACTATTCTTCTTTATTTCGGGAATCTCTGAAATATCTATTTCCTGTGTTTTTTGAACGATGTTCCTTATCATCAGATCCAGCTCATTTGAAGAACTTGCAATTTCATCTAAAAGTTCCCGGAGAAGGTCCGGAGAATTTGCCCCATCGTTAATCAGTGCTACCAATCCCATAATGCGCGAAAGCGGCGCCCTTACTATATGTGATTGAGTCCAGGCAATCTCCCTGAGTTTTTTGTTTTGCTCTTCAATAGCCAGGATATAGTTCCTGATCTCTGTATAATCCCTGGTTACCTTTGAGAAACCAATAATTTCGCCGTTGTCGTCATGAAGGGCGGTAATAACAACAGAAGCCCAAAATACAGACCCATCCTTCTTTACACGCAATCCCTCATCAGTTGCCTTCCCTTTTAACCTGGCCTGATTAAGCAATCGAAGAGGCGAATTTTTTTTCCGTTCGCTCTCCGGATAAAAAACAGAAAAGTTCTTCCCGATGATCTCACCGGAGGTATAGCCCTTTATTTTTTCTGCACCCTTATTCCAGTTCTGGATATTGCCGTCAATATCCAGGAGCAGGATCACGTAATCTTCCACTTCGTTCACCATCTGGTGATATCGCTCTTCACTTCTTCTAAGCGACTCCCTTGCCAGCGTTATTTCATTGATTTCATCAGTTATATCCTGAAAAACACCATACCATATTACTGTACCATCTTCTTTCTTTTCGGGCCTGGCCTTACCCGAATGCCATTTAACATCTCCGTCTTTGCCGATGATCCTGTAAATCATACTCCATACCGTCAGATTTTTATAAGAATCCTGAATGCTTTTGTTTACCCTGCCGATATCTCCCGGATGGATGGATTTAAACCCCAGGGAAACGTCCTTCTTCAGCATTTCCGCAGTGATACCCGGGTTTATCTGCTCTATGCTCTTACTGACAAAAGGAAAAGACATCCCGCCATCGGGCTTAATCTGGAACTGGTATATCGCCACAGGCGAATTATCAGAAATACTTTGGAGAAGCGCCTCACTTCTCTCTTTCTCCTGTTTCAGCTTTAAAGAAGTTCTTCTTAGTTCTAAGTGATCTGTTATCCTTGCAGCAAGGATCTTTAAGATCCTTAAATCTTCCGGAGAAAACGTTCTCGTAACTTTATCCGCTATACACAAAGCCCCTATTAAACTACCCGCTGGGGTTAACAATGGAATCCCTGCATAAAACCGGATGCCATGCTGCCCTTTTACCAGGGGATTATTCTTAAACCGCTCATCAGTAAGGGCATTGTTTACAATAAGTTCTTTCCCAGGATCCTTAAGCATATGGGTGCAAAAAGAATATTTCCTTGGCGTGCCTGTCTCTTTAACGCCTGTTTTGGCTTTAAACCAGGTCATTTCAGGGCCAATAATTGAAATTATTGCAACAGGAGTTTCATAAACTGCAGAGGCCAGTTCTACAATATCATCAAATTCTTTCTCCGGAAGCGTATTCAGGATCCCGTATTCCTCAACTTCCTTTAGCCTGTCCCTTTCATTCATTTGTATTTTTTTATTTACAGATCATTACGACGGTTTGATTGGTCAATTCTTTATGTTCCGGAAGAAAGTTTAAGTTACAAAAAATTACAGACATCACAACCCCTGTTTCTGCAGAATTGTAATTATCTTTATCCATCCGGATATTTATCCTTATACTATAAATACGAAAAAATTTATGAAGAAGTTCCTTGCCGCCGCTGTTATTCTGTTGCTCTCTGTTAGTCTATCGTCTGCCCAAAGTACCGGCAGTTATAACACAACCCTTAAAAAAATGATTAAAGTGGCCGGCACGGAAGCCGCTTTTTCAACCGTTATAAAACAAATGTTAATAATGTTCAAACAACAGCACCCTCAGGTACCAGAAAACGTTTGGACTGAATTTTCGCAGGAATTTTCTAAAACATCCATAGACGATCTGGCAGAAATGCTTAGCCCTGTTTATCAAAAGCATTTTTCGGAAGAAGACCTGATCCGGATCATTGCTTTTTATGAAACGCCAATAGGCCGGAAACTTGCAGAAAAAACTCCCATAATCACACAGGAATCCATGCAGGCAGGACAGCAATGGGGCATGAAGATCGCACAGAGGGTGACGGAAAAGCTAAAAGCACAAGGATATTAAGACCGTGATATACTAAAGCACCACTCCCACGTTAAACGCTACTCCCCTGAAGGTTCGCTTATATGAAACATCGTCAACATTGTGGAAGTCAAAACCAAGGCCTACCATAAGCTTTTGTTCTCCGCCAAGAGGGATTTTTGTGCCAAAACCGGTATTAAGATTAAACCCGGCAGACGACCTGTCAAAAACTTTCACTGCATAACCCGGAGTTACAAAAAAGTTAGAGCCCATATCTGTACCTTTAAAATAGTATCTGACATCGGCCATCACACTGCTGAAATTATACGATTTAACCCGGTTATCAAACCAGATCTCCTGGCCAAGTCCCGCACCAACAGTAAAGTGTTCTTCAACTGCAAAACTGCCAATGTATTTCAGGCCTGCGATACTTCCATCACCGCCTCCCGATGAAGCCGTATAGTTAAACTGGAAAAGATTGCTGATCTTCGGCTGCGAAAAACAGGTCAGAGAAAGACCGGATAAAAATAATAACAGGATAATATTACGCATTGTTACAAAGCCTGGAAAGGCAAAATTGAGATTTAAAATAGTATAAGCAAATCAGCATCTCTTATTTTATCACGATTTTACAAAAAAAACAGATAAGTCTTCTGCTGGTCGCCTGCACTTATAAATTTATCTGCCAGGAGATTGCACAGGCATTTATCAGGATGTACCAATCATCGCTACGGTAAGCCCTGCACTGTTAAGCAACGATAGCCGTTCTGAAAACCCTGTCTAAAAAACCAGATTCTTTTAATCCCGGCATTTTTTGTTTCTTTGGATATAAATTTGATCATCTATGTACGGGATTTTATTTCAGGCACATTCGGGGCTGCGCTTTATAGTATTTTTTGCATTGGTAATTGCCATGATACTTGCTTTTATCGGTTGGTTTGGCAATAAACCATACAGTAAGGGAAACAGAATATTAAACCTGATCACCCTCATTTCCACGCACCTGCAGATAGTGCTTGGGCTCGTTCTTTATTTCTATAGTCCTTATGTAAAATTCAGCAACATGGCTGCTACCATGAAAGACAGCACGCTTCGCTACTGGACAGTAGAACATATTGCCATGATGATCGTGGCTGCCGTACTGATCACTATTGGAAATGCAAAGTCGAAAAGAGGACTAAATGATACGGCTAAACATCGTTCTGTAGCGATCTTTTTCGGACTTGCTTTACTGATCATCATTGTAGCGATCACTCAGGGAGGAAGGCCCCTCCTCGGTGTGAGTCATTAATATCCTCAAAAAAGTTTGCTATTTTAATTTGCTTTAACTTCATTTGTAAAATGTTAAACGCAGGACATACTCAAAACTGGTGGTGGCATGCAAATCGCAGCGCCGGGAATAGATATGTTTATACTGCATAGTTTCAACCAAAACAGATAATAAATATAACCCGGCGCGAAAACGCCGGGTTTTTTTATATCCCGGCAGGTCGGAAACGAGGCATAATTTTTAACAAAAAACACCATGTACAGATTATATACTTCTTATAAAAAGCTGCTTGCAGACACCACTACTCCCGTAAGCATTTACCTGCGGCTGAGGGATGTATTTCCAAACAGCATCCTGCTCGAAAGCTCCGACTATCACAGCCGCGAAAACAGCCTGAGTTATGTTTGCTGCGACCCTATTGCAGGGATAATACTCGATAAGAATACTTTTTCGGCTTATTATCCCGATGGCACCGGAATGGAGGTTCCTGCATTGGATCTCAATCTCCAGGAACAGGTTACAGATTTCCGCAATCAGTTTGAATACGATGATAACAGCGCTTTCAAGTTTATTTCAAACGGGCTGTTCGGATATTTTACCTACGAAACGATTCAGCACTTTGAAGATATCCGCTTAAACGCGCCCCTTTCCGAAGCCCGTAACATCCCGCTGATGCAATATCACATCTACCGGTATGTTATTGCGATCGACCATTTTAAAAATGAGCTGTACATTTTTGAGCACCGTACCGGAGAAGATGCTCCTTCCGGACTTGAAAAGCTGCAGTACTTAACCCAGAATAAAGACTTCCCTCAATATCATTTTGAATCTTCCGCTGAAGAAGACTCCAATCAGACGGATGAGCAGTTTATCCACCTGGTAGAAAACATGAAGAAACATATCTACAGGGGGGATGTATTCCAGATAGTTCCTTCAAGAGGGTTTTCACGGGCTTTCCAGGGAGATGAATTTAACGTCTACAGGGCCCTGCGCTCCATCAATCCCTCGCCATATCTCTTTTACTTTGATTATGGTAATTTTAAATTGTTTGGGTCTTCGCCTGAAGCGCAGCTTACTATTAAAAAGGACGAAGCTACTATTTACCCGATAGCCGGAACATTCCGCCGCACCGGGAATGACATCCTTGATGCAGAGCTGGCAAAGAAGCTTGAAAACGACCCCAAAGAAAGTGCAGAACACGTAATGCTGGTTGATCTTGCACGTAACGACCTGAGCAGGCACTGTACACAGGTGCAGGTAAAAGCTTTTAAAGAGGTACAGTATTATTCGCATATTATCCACCTGGTGTCTAAAGTTACCGGAAAGCTCCAGACTGATGCAGATCCGTTCTTCGTAGTGGGCGATACCTTTCCGGCAGGCACTTTAAGCGGGGCTCCAAAATATAAAGCCATGGAACTGATCGACCGTTACGAAAACGCAGGCCGCGGTTTTTACAGCGGCGCTATCGGTTATATGGGCTTCAATGGCGATTTCAACCATGCCATCATGATCCGTTCGTTTATGAGCCGCAATAATATACTGCATTACCAGGCAGGGGCCGGGATAGTTGCTGATTCTGATCCGCAGAGCGAACTCAACGAGGTAAATAATAAAATAATGGCCTTACGCAAGGCCATTGAGCTGGCAGAAACCATAGTCCCTAAAATTGAAAAGATTGAAGAATGAAGATATTAGTAATAGATAACTACGATTCTTTTACGTTTAACCTGGTGCATCTGCTGAACGAATGCGGGCATCAGCCAACGGTATGGAGAAATGATAAATTTAAGCTGGAAGATGTTGCGCAGTTTGATAAAATAGTGCTGTCTCCGGGGCCCGGCATCCCGTCAGAAGCAGGGCTGCTTCTGGATGTCATTAAAATGTATGCCCCCGAAAAAAGTATTCTGGGAGTTTGCCTGGGTGTCCAGGCAATTGCCGAAGTATTTGGAGGAAGTTTATATAATTTGTCTTATCCTGTTCATGGCCGCGCTACAGAAATGCAGGTGCTTGATAAAGATGAAACCCTGTTTAACGAACTTCCTGAAACATTCAGGATCGGAAGATACCATTCATGGGCTGTTAACCGGGACGATCTTCCCGGCGAACTTAAGGTTACAGCAAAAGATACGGAAGGAGTTATTATGGCCCTCCGGCATTTGAAATATGATGTGAAAGGGGTTCAGTTCCACCCCGAATCTGTACTTACAGAGCATGGGAAGAAAATAATTGAGAACTGGCTGGGGAAAGGAGAAAGCTGAAAGGGGAAAGCTGAAAGGGGAAAGGCTAAGGCGGACAACGTAAAAGATACTATAATGACAGATAATAATAATAATACGGCGCAGCAATCATCTCTTTACAGGGAACCCGGCGGGATCCTCGATGAAATTGTGCTGAATAAACAGCAGGAGATCCGGGAGGCACGGCTTGCCGTACCGGTAACGCGGCTGGAAGAGAGCGGTTTTTTTGAGAGACCATGTTATTCTTTGAGGGATTTTATGCTTGCCCCTGAGCGGACCGGCATTATTGCAGAATTCAAAAGGGCTTCGCCATCCAAAGGTTCTATTAATAAAACGGCGGATGTTTCTGCAGTAACAAAACATTATGCAGATGCGGGGGCTTCGGCGTTATCCGTACTCACAGACCGTAAATTCTTCGGGGGAAGCATCCGCGACCTGACAGAGGCAAGATCTGTAAATGCCATTCCAATCCTTCGCAAAGAGTTTATCCTTGATGAATATCAGATCATTGAAGCAAAGGCCATCGGTGCTGATATTATTCTCCTCATCGCCGCCATTCTTACCCCCCGGGCTATTGCCCGGTTTGCCCGGTTTGCTAAAAGTCTCGGGCTGAATGTATTGCTCGAAGTACATAACCTGCAGGAGTTGGAAGAGAGTTTATGTGATGATATCGATGCAGTAGGAGTAAATAACAGGAACCTGGTAGATTTTACCGTTTCTGTCGGGCATTCATATAATCTGGTTGACAAGATCCCCGGAACGTTTCTGAAAGTGTCAGAAAGCGGCATCAGTGATCCGCAAACCATCAGCGAACTGAAAAAGGCCGGTTTTAACGGCTTTCTCATAGGGGAAAACTTTATGAAAGAAGAAGACCCCGGTAAAGCAATGAAGGATTTTGTTTTACAGATTAACTTAAATAATAAGTAAATTTCGGATTGGGACAGAGTATTCCAATCTTTGAATAGAAAAATGGCGAGACAAAAATTTTATGACACGGCAGTAAAGCCGGAACGTGCGGTTTTGGTAGGAATTATCACTCCCGATGAATCGGAAGAGCTTGAACGGGAATACCTGGAGGAACTTGAATTTCTTGTAGATACAGCCGGGGGAATTACAGAAAAGATCTTTACCCAAAAAATGCAGCGGGCTGAACGGTCTACTTTCGTAGGGAAGGGAAAGCTGGAAGAGATCGCAGCCTATGTTAAGTCGGAAGAAATCGATTTTGTTGTTTTTGACGATGAGCTTTCGCCCTCGCAGCTCCGTAATATAGAACAGGAGCTGCAGGTTAAAATCCTCGACAGAAGCAACCTGATCCTTGATATTTTTGCCAGAAGGGCACAAACAGCACAGGCTAAAACACAGGTGGAGCTGGCACAGCTACAGTACCTGCTGCCCAGGCTTACACGTATGTGGACCCACCTTGAACGCCAGAAGGGAGGTATCGGAATGCGCGGGCCCGGCGAATCGCAGATCGAAAGCGACCGCCGGATGATCCAGGCAAAAATTTCCCTGCTCAAAGAAAAACTTGTACTGATAGACCGGCAGAACGAAACCCAAAGGAAAAAC
>JAATFW010000090.1 GCA_015654985.1 Sphingobacteriales bacterium
AATGTTATTTTCACAAACGTGGGAATTACCCCCGACGGTGATGTATGGTGGGAAGGTTTAACAGACAAAGCTCCTGATAATATCCTTAACTGGCAGGGCCAGAAACACGATCCTGCAAGCGGCAAACCTGTAGCACATCCAAATTCACGTTTTACAGCACCCGCTTACCAGTGTCCTTCTATCGATCCTGATTGGGAAAGCCCTAAAGGAGTGCCAATTGAAGCATTCGTATTCGGCGGTCGCCGTGCAACTACAGTACCTTTGGTTTACCAGGCATTTAACTGGAATTTCGGAGTGTATACTGCCTCTACTATAGGTTCTGAAATGACCGCTGCTGCCTTTGGTGAAATAGGCAAAGTTCGTCGCGATCCATTTGCAATGCTTCCTTTCTGCGGTTATCACATGGCTGATTACTTTAACCACTGGTTACAGTTTGGCCGCAGCCTTCCAAAAGCACCACGTATCTTCTGTGTAAACTGGTTCAGGAAAGATGATGACGGCAAATTCTTATGGCCGGGATACAGCGATAACATGCGCGCGCTTAAATGGATCGTTCAACGTGTTACCGGTAAAACAAGTGCTGTTGAAAGCCCTATTGGTTATATGCCGCGTTATGAAGATATGGACTGGACTGGTCTTGACTTCAGCAGACAGGATTTCGACAAAATCATGGAAGTTGACAGGGAAGCCTGGAAAAAAGAAATCCAGAGCCATGATGAATTATTCCAGAGGATGTACGACAAGCTTCCAAAAGAATTCTTCTACATGAGAGAGTTGTTGCTTTCTTCCCTGTGGCGTTCTCCTGCACATTGGGGATTACAACCAGACGAAGCATAATTTGATTTATTCTTAATTATAAAAAAACCGGTCAGAAACTTCTGAACCGGTTTTTTTTTGAGCGTTATTTAATATTATGTTACTGATAAAATGACCCGTTACATTTTTAAGCGATGATACTTATAACTTAGCGTCTAAAACGTAACCTTATAGCTTATAGGCTTATGACGTACAACTTATAACTCCAATTCATTGCTTTAAGATCCCGTCCTGCATCAGCTTTTGCGTAATAACTTTTGCATAATCCTCAATAAAACTATTCAGGTTTGAAGGATTATAGGTCTTTGACTGCGCTGACCAGATTAACTGATCGGTCCTGGCATCGAAAACATTCGTTTCAAGGTAATATACCTTATCTAATGTATAGTAGCCCGGATCATAGAACCGGCCATAATACCCCCTGTAATAACCGCCGAAACTACCGGCCCAGCCCCATGGAGAATAAGAGCCCATATACCGCTCCTGAGTTTGTTTATCTATCACTGCGTTCGTAACAATAAGATCTGTATCATAATCCCTCATCTTCTTTAATAAAGCATCTTTATCCTTATTGGTTTTACTCTCAAGATCGGGCGGAAAAACATCAAGGCTTTTTGTCACAGTAACTCCTCCTTTAGACAGAATGGAAGCAAGCTCATTTTCAACTTTTTGTTTTGCAATTAAGTTATTGGTAAGAGCGGCAACAAAAACTTTTTTATAGGTAATATTTTCTGCCCCGGCTTTTTTCCATGAACCTACAATCTGCGTGGAGGTTCCGCAGGAACTTAAGAAAATAAGGACAGAGACGATACAAACTAACTGATTAATGCGGGCTTTCATAATATGAAGATCTGTGTTCCTATAATACAAGATTTTGACGCAGAATGTTTATAAAAAGATTTATAAAACAAAAAGGCCGCCCGTTGTACGAGACAGCCATTTTTGCTTCCTGTTATACAGACGTTACCTCTTAGGCAGTCGTTACCTTGACCTGATCTCTTTTCTCATAAAAGAAAAGTAAGAAAGAGCAAAACATAAAACTGTAGCTGCTATCAGCCCGGTTAACTGAGGCCATACGAGTAATAAACTTTGCCCCAGGGGCAGGGGACTCGGAATAGCTCCGTATACCTGTTCCATAGTTAGCGGACCTAAGCTGCGCACTGCCGGCATTAAAAGAGTAGTAGTGGCATCACTGAACAACTGACTGGGCACAATACGCAGCAGGTTAAGGATAAAATTCTGATATTGAATGATCTCCTGCTGGCCTGCCCCCTCTGCCGGCATGATTGCTTTGGCAACCAGACTGATAATAATCTGGTAGAAAACGGTAAAAAACAGCCATACAGCAATTGCGGTAAGTGCAGAGGTTGCTGCCTGCTTAAACCTGATAGAAAAAAAGATAGACAGGTTAAGCCAGAATGCAACATAAAGCACACTGAGTACAAGAAAAAAAACAATGCGTAAAAACTCTTCTGCTGTAGGTGGAATACCAATAATAATCAATCCAAGGCCCATCACCATAAAGCCCAATGCAAAAAACAGTGTGCTGATTACAATAAGAGCAGCTGTAAACTTGGCGTTGATAACGTAATCACGGTGGATAGGCTGCGCCATAAGACGGCCCAGGGTTCCGGCGCTCTGTTCAGAATTAATCGCATCGAAGCCCAGCGCAATTCCAAGCAAAGGCCCCAAAAAGCCGATAAACACATGAAAGGGCGGCAGGGTACCATCCGATAAAGTAAATAATTTAAGAAAAAAGAACGTTCCAGCCGGATCATTCGCTTTAATGGATTTCGAAAGATTGGTCACTGAAGTATAAAGAGAGCCAAAACAGGTTAACAAAATCAGGAAAAGCAGAATGATAAATCTCCAGCTTCTCACATGGTCCCGCAATTCTTTATTGACCATTACCCAAAAAGGGTGGGCCGAAGTTTTATTAATATTAATTAGCTTTTCCATGAACCTCCCTTCCTTCAAAATAATGATGATATATTTCATCCAGTCCGAATTCTTTTCGGTTCAGATGCGTGAGTGCAAAGCCATTTTCAATGATGACCCTCGCAATGAGGGCAGTTACGTCGCAGGTGCAGCGAATTTGGAGCAGGTCCTCCTTGAACTGGATAACCGTAACACCGTTTACAGGCTCTACTATTTTTACCAGTCGTATTTTTTCCTGTTCAACATTGTTGTTATCGACAAATCTCACCCCAACGGTTATGGTAAAAGCTTCGTCGGGAAATAACTTTCCGGAGAGGGTTGGAATATCTCCTTCAGCAAGTAATTTACCTTCAACAAACAGCCCCACGCGGTCGCATACCTGCTGCACCTGGTGCAAATGATGCGAAGAGAGCAAGACAGTAATGCCTTCTTCCCTGCTCAACTGAACAATCAGATCAAGGAATTCATGCACACCTGTTGGATCAATGCCAAGCGTGGGCTCATCCAGAATAATTACTTCAGGATTTTTAATCAATACGTCAGCCAGCCCCAGGCGCTGCCGCATACCGCGTGAATACTTTCCGGCTTTTTTTCCGGCTTCCGCAGTCAGGTTAACACGTTCCAGCAACCGTATAGCGCGCGCCATAGCCTCTTCTTCGGGTATCTGGTTCAAACGGGCGGTATATAACAAATTATCTAATCCTGTATAATTTTCGTAAAAGCCGATATCGTCGGGCAGATATCCCACACGCCTTTTCACGGCGATAGGATCTACCGTTGCGTTAATGCCGCAAACCTTTACTGTTCCGGCCGACGGTTCTGTAAGCCCGAGCATCATCAGTATAGTGGTAGATTTTCCGGCCCCATTTGGCCCCAACAGGCCAAATATCTCTCCTTTACTGATAGAAAGGTTCAACTGGTTAACGGCTGTAAACGTCCCGTACCTTTTGGTAAGGCCATTCAATTCAATAACAGATGAATTCACGGCTTACCTCCTTCCGTATTTCCTGAACAGATAATAAACACTGCCCAGGGCCAGCAAAATTATCAACAGGCCAAGCCACCCTGAAAGCAAAGAGGTTTCTACAGCAACCCTAAAATCAGCCTTTGATGATACTTCAGGCGTTTTAGCTTCCAGACTAACAACATAGTCGCCTGCAATAGCATGCTTATCGGGCTTAACCGTAGCAAACACCTGTGCCGCAGCGCCGGGATCAAGGCTTTCTACTTTTTTAGGATCGAAGGTAACTTCCCAGTTCGCAGGGGCAGTAAACTGAAGCCCGATATTCTTCAACGCGGAAGTTCCCGTATTCTTTACAGAGAGCTCCACACGCTTTTCATCCCCGGCCGTGGTGCTGGTGCTGAGCAGCCCGCTGGGGGTGGTAAGCTGTATTCCATAAGATCCGGTAATCACCAGATCCAGGGTAAGATTAGCTGATGTAGCATTAGTAGTTGCCAGTACCGGTATTTTATAAGTTCCGGCAGCTATCTCATCAGGAGGATCGACTTCAATGGTGATATCTTTGGTTTTATTAGCTTCCACACTTACCGAAGAAACCTGTTTATAATCTGCTTTAAAGGCCACATTCCATCCCGGAGGAACATTTGCGCCAAGGGCATATACCAGGTCGGCTGCTGTACCATTCCTCAGAGTAGCGGTATAAGTGAAAGTTGCACTGGCAGCTCCCTCCATATTGGTCTGACTGCTGGTAAATTCAGTTTTGAAAGTACCCTGTTGAGATACAACAACCGTAAGAGGAAGCCTTCCAACCCCTTTGGCCATTACCATAAAATGATACACCCCTTTATTAACCTGCAAGGGTACCTGCACCTGCAGGGAAACGGTCTTTTTGTCGCGTGGTAACACAGAGACCTGCCCTACACTCCATCCTCCTGATTTAGCAGTGCAGGTCCATCCTTTAGGCAGGCCTGTAACTGATATTGCGGCATTACATACTGCACCGCTCTTATTAATAACATCAACATCATAACTGATCGATTCGCCCGGCGGCACGGAGATTTTGGTGTAAGGGGTATAAAGCGTAACACCTTGTGCAGTGCTTGTTAAAGGGAGGCTGCAAACAATCCCTGAAAATAATAGAACAATAAGGCACGATTTTAACTTTTCCGAAAGTACCGGCACAGAAAAAACTAACATAGATTTTAAATGACTAACAGTACACAATTAAATAACTAACGTCGCCTTTCAGGTATACCCTATAATTTAGAATCCACAGTAAAACACAGTCGATATATACGGACATTATTTTCCCCTGGAAATTAATGGGCTAGGTTAGGCACCTGAAACCGGCGTGTAAAAATTTGAAATTTTTATGAAATTTGCAAGAGCAGAAATAAAAAAAGTTGTAAGTTATACGTAATAAGTTATAGGTAGTAAAAAGAGGACGTCTTGCCAGCATCCTCTTTTCTTTATACTTTATACTTTATACTTTATACTTTATACTTTATACTTTACACTTTACACTTTACACTTTACACTTTACACTTTACACTTTATCTGCCGCCTGACGATAAGAGCGTCACATA
>JAATFW010000321.1 GCA_015654985.1 Sphingobacteriales bacterium
AGTGTAAGCGCTGCTGAGTTCCGGGTGGTGCATTAAACCAGGGAACAAAACGGTTATCACCGTATAAGTCCTGGCGTATTCCTATTCCATATCCTTCTACCATTTTCCGGTATTGGCTTCCATACCATGTAAAATTTAAATTAAAAGCTTCATCCAGGGGATAGAAATACTGGTGAGGAGCAGGGAATACGGCAAGGTTTCCGTTTGTTGATTCAGTAGCAATAGCCCTGTATTTTACCGTGACATTCCGGCTTGAATCCTCATCCTGGGCTTCCTGAGATGTATAGGAGTCATCGGTCGTAAACCAGGCTGTCTTCTTAGATCTTAAACTTTTACCTGCCAGTCCCGCATCGTAAATAATCGCAGTAGAATCGGTCTCCGTGGCGATAGCGGCCGCAATATTAAAAAGCGGACTATAGTTATATAAGGTAACTTCTAACGCTCCTTTAAAGTCTTCTGCCCCGATCGTCCCGATTTTTATAATTGTTCGCGATCCGGAGGTGCTTACTGCTGCATGCCGTCCGTGTAAACGCAACCTGTATGTCTGATAAGGCTTTTTATACACGTTGTCAAAAAAGATGTTCCATCCGTTCTGAGAGATCAGGTCGCGTTTTCCTATAGTCACCAGGAATTCGGGGTGCAGATCTGAAGCAATCTCCGTTACAGAGCTGCCCTTCTCCAGGCTGATCGATTTAAACAAGGGGGTGTTTTCTGTTAAAGAAAGCACCAGCCTGCCGGTCATACCGTCATCCGCCGGCCAGGAAACATCAAGATAGTCGCCCCTTGCATTCACCTTAACTTTGCCATTATTCTTAAAATGACTCAGATCGACTTGCCGGTTAGTCTGCGCCCCGGCAGAAAATGCAAGAAAAACAAAGGACAGAAAGAAACTAAAGAAATTAAAATTCTTAATAAGTGTAACCATTTCAGTTTATATATGGATAATGTTGATAGAAAAATAACGATTTCTTTCAGTTATCAAAATTCTATTTTCTTTACAGGTGAATAAAAAACCTTCATAGACTCCTGTTGTTTTCACCTGGACGAACTATTACTAAATTAAACAACAATTCAAGATGAAAGGAAAAATTTTAAACGTACTGTCCGTCTTGCTCGGACTTTTACTCATTAACGGCGGTTTAAATAAGTTTCTCAACTACATGCCTGTTCCTGAAGGCCTGCCCGAAGCATTAGTAAGAGACAATACCGCTTTATTGGAGATTTCCTGGTTAATGCCTTTAATCGGCTTCGCAGAAGTTTTAGGCGGTTTATTCATCCTGTTTCGAAAAACAAGGGCATTAGGTGTATTGATTGTATTTCCTGTGATGGTGGGCGTACTGCTAACACACATTTTTGTAGCACCAAGCGGACTTCCGGTCGCACTTGTAATCTGGGCTATCCTGCTTTGGATAATTTACGACAATAAGCAAAGGTACTTTCCAATTGTTAAATAAAAATGAATACACAGCCGCTCACGTTTAGCCAATCATACCAGTGCGGTCACGGTGAATACATGGGAGAAATCATGATACTGAAGCACGGCGATAGGAGAACCTGAAGACGTCCTGATCATTTTACCGGAAGATGCTGCATTCCTAAACATTGTCACCATCTCTTTACAGAGATTTGTGTCTTGATTATCTCAGCTTCACCAACTTTTTCCTAAGTTAGTACCACACTAACACACACTGAGATGAAACCGTTATTAACTTTAATTGCCGCGTATGCAATATGCAGCCGCATTGCCTATGCCCAGCCAGACGAATCAAGAGAGTTTCTCTACCTTTATTCTGATTCGGTTATATATGCCAGCCATATTGATCTGGATAGGGGTTTTACGGGCTCACTTTACTTATGGGTAGATTCCAGGCGTATCCACCCGGAACAGGTGAAATTTTTTAACAACAATCGTGGATTCTTTGCAAATGTGAAAGATTTTGACATGAGCGGAGAAACAACATTTTCCGAGCGGATCAGAAAAGGGAAAGTGAACCTGTACGAAGCGAAAACGATCGATTGGGATACTTATGATGACATTAGAGGTTATCCACGCCACCCCCCTGCCATTGGGAAAAAGAATTATTATAACATAGGCTACGGGCGCCTTAAAAAAGCTAACTATGTAAACCTGAGTATCGACTTAGCCAATAACCCCCAAAGCATGGCGTTTCTGCAGAAGGCCAGATCTGTAAAGAGGACCCAGGTTGCGATGTACGTAGCGGCCGGCCTTTCTGTTTTAGGCGGATTTATAGCATTTGAAGCAGGGGGGAAGAAGGCTTCCCGGGGTTTGGATCAGCACCCCGCCTTTTCATCGAACAACTCTGTGTCTTCAGGAATTGTTCCGGGAATGATATTATCAGGAATAGGATTAGGTCTGGCTGCGGGAGGATATTTAATCGGCCCTTCACAAACAAAGTATTTGAAGCAGGCAATTGATACTTATAACGATTAGGTGAGGCAGCTGGCTAATATTTAACCATCAACCGGGCGGTTATGGTGAATAACTGGGAAGAATCATGACCTGCTTTTACCAATCGAAAGGCACATCCGGAAATTACAAATACACTTCAACAGAGGCTCCGGTTTATTGGAATAGTGAGCAATATATAATATGAAATTGAGATGATTTCCTGATAGCATTTAGATGACATTATTTTCTAACTTCTGAGAAGAAATTTCGTTTATCTTTTATACACGTTCCCAAATACGGAGCGTGCTTTTATAAATAAGAAATTATGGAAACACTAGGAACAGTTTCATCAATCAAAACCGTTAATCCTTTTAGCAACGAGTTGGTAAAAGAGTTCGACGTGATGTCTGATGCGGAAGTGGATAACCTGATCGCTAAAGCAAACCAGGCCTTCGAAACCTGGAAAACGACACCTTTTTCTACCCGGACCGGGTTACTGCACAAGGTCGCGAATATACTGCGCGAGCGAAAGGAAGAGCTCGGAAAGCTGGCTACCCTGGAGATGGGCAAGCGTTTAAGCGAGAGCATCGCCGAAGTAGAGCTCAGTGCAAATATTTTTGACTACTATGCCGGTAATGGCGAAAAGTTTTTGGCCGACAAGCCATTGGACACTCCCATTGGTTCTGCATTTATCAGTTACGAGCCTTTGGGCGTTTTATTAAGTGTTCAACCCTGGAACTTTCCGTTTTACCAGATCACGCGTAATGTAGCCCCCAATATTGTAGCAGGTAATACGGTTTTATTGAAACATGCTTCTAACGTGCCCCAATGTGCCAAAATCATGGAAGATATTTTCCTTGAAGCCGGAGCCCCCGAAGGCGTATATACAAACCTTTTCGTGCCCGGGAGCGGTATGGAACGAATTGTAGCAGACGAACGAGTAAAGGCCGTTGCCCTTACCGGTAGCGAACCCGCCGGATCCAGCATCGCTGCTGCGGCCGGTAAATATATCAAAAAGAGTACGTTGGAACTAGGGGGTAGCGATGCTTTTATTGTGCTTGACGATGTGGATGTGGATCAGATAGCCGATATCGCCGTTACCAGCAGGATGTGGAATGCAGGCCAGGTATGTACCTCAGCAAAACGGGTCATCGTACACGAAAGCATAGCTGAGAAGTTCCTTGATAAGGTAAAAGCTAAAATTGCCTCTCTTAAAGTAGGTGATCCCCTGGATCCCTCTACAGATGTAGCTCCGCTGAGCAGTGAAAAGGCTGTGAAGGACGTCATCAAACAAGTAGAAACCGCTGTTAAGGAGGGTGCTCAACTGTTAGCCGGAGGAAAGCGTATAAACCGTCCCGGCGCTTTTATGGAACCAACACTGCTAACAGGTATCACGCCCGAAATGGAAGCTTATTCGGAAGAAATATTCGGACCTGTATTTATGTTTTACGTGGTAGAAAACGACGGGGAAGCAGTAAAGCTGGCGAACGCTACTAAATTTGGACTGGGAGGAAGTGTCTTCTCCAGAGATGCCGACCGTGCGCTTCGTATTGCCCGGCAGATTGACACAGGAATGGTGTACATCAACCATTTTACAGGTATTACACCAGAACTGCCATTCGGTGGCACGAAAAATTCGGGTTTTGGACGCGAACAGTCGCCTTTGGGAATTTATGAATTTGTGAACCCAAAGCTTATCCGTACTTCCGAACCGGGAAACCCTTATTAACAGATGTTCTTTTATTAAATTATTAAAGCCATCTGTCTGCATTCAGACAGGTGGCTTTTCATCATGTGTGAATATGTTATCAGGGAAGCCTTTCTTTGCTGCATTTGTAAAAAAGGCACGCAGGAATTAAATAAGAAAAGGTAAATCACTTGTCTGCGCCGGAACCAGTTACATTCAGGTTATAAGCGGTACCGTGTTTTATCTGCCATATCAAAAACGGACATTGTTGTTCATTATCGCACAACAGAACTAAGTTTATGAATATAACTAACTGACTATTAGCGTGAAATGATCTGGCATGTCAGTTGATACCTGCAATATATCCGATCCTGGAATAATAAAGGGAATAGAAAACTGATCTTTAAACGCTATTGGAAATCTGACTCATGCTGTATCAACATCTTAAAATTGCCTGCCGCAACCTGAAGCGAAACCGGGTATACACCATTGTCAATGTGCTGGGCCTCTCATTGGGCATTGCATCCGGTATTATTATTTTTTCGCTGATTGATTTCCAATTAAGTTTTGATACATTCCACAAAAATAGTGACCGGATCTACCGCATTACCAGCGAATTGCCCGGAGGAGATAAAATAACCTATTCGGCGGGAGTGCCCTCTCCGCTGGGAAAGGCCTTTCATGATGATTTTACCTATGCAGACCGGGTGGCCCGGCTGACCAATTCAGGCAATCAACTGATCACCCTGCCAAATGAGAGCAGCCGGAAAGATTTCAAAGTTGAAAATAAGGTTGCCTATGCTGACCCCTCATTTTTTGAACTATTCCATTTTCCGCTGGCATATGGAAATGCTAAAGAGGCCCTTTTTCAGCCCAATACAGCCATTATTACACAAAAACTCGCTAAACGCTATTTTGATACCGAAGATGCAATAGGGAGGGTAATCCGTTTAAACAACCAGGAAAACTTTACGGTTACGGGGATACTTAAAGACAAGCCCCTGAATACGGATTTCAAGCATGAAATATTTCTGTCATATGCCGGTCTTGACGATCCGAACCTGGATAACTGGGGTGCCATTTACGAGGGCTCCCAGGTCTTTGTGTTATTGAAACCGGGCACAGCAAAAAAAACGGTCGACAAAGCGCTGACGGGCCTCAGCCGAAAATATTATGGTGCCGAAGGTGCCAAAACTCATCAATTTAAATTGCAGCCGCTTTCAGATATCCATTTTAATGAAAACCTCGGAAATCCCCATGCGAAGCGTTATCTATGGGTACTGGCCCTGGTTGGATTATTGCTGATCCTCACCTCCTGTATTAATTTTGTCAACCTGGCTACGGCACAATCTATCAACAGGACCAAAGAAGTGGGGTTAAGAAAAATACTGGGCAGCTCACGCTTGCAGCTTTTCTGGCAATTTATCGTTGAAACCGCTGTGATCACCTTTGCAGCATTAATATTAATAAACCTCCTGGCAAATATCGCTATCGTGATGTTAAATACGTATTTTGATGTACAGCTAACGTCTGTCTTTATCAATAACTGGCGTTTTGCCATCTTTGCCATCCTTACTTTTTTAACGATGGTGGCACTTTCCGGATTCTATCCGGCAATGATCATGACCGGGATCCAACCATTGGCATCATTGAAAAATAAGCTTTCCGCCGATCAAACAAATACTTTTTCTTTAAGGAAGACCCTGATCATATTCCAGATTGTGATCACACAGATTCTGCTTATCAGTACCATAGTGATAACCAGGCAGATTAATTTTTCCACCAACTCCGATCTGGGTTTCGAAAAGCAAGATATTCTGATGTTACCGGTGCCGCTTCACGACGAAGTCAAAATGGGTACGCTCCGGACAAGATTCCGGCAGATTCCGGCAGTTGGAGATATTTCGTTTTGCTACAATGCCCCGGCTTCTATACCCAATAAGAACACCGGCGTACAGTATGCCGGTAGGGCATTTGCCGAACCCTGGACTATTAACATGAAATCCGGCGACGACCATTTCCTGTCCGTTTTCGGGATCAAACTGGTTGCCGGCAGGAACCTTTTCCCTTCCGATACCACTCGTGAGTTCCTGGTCAACGAAACATTTGTTAAAAAACTGGGAATTGACAATGCAGGAGAGGTTATCGGGAAGAGCATCAGCATTAACGGCGGCACGATCACAGCGCCTATAGTGGGTGTGGTTAAAGATTTTTATAATTATTCGTTCAGGGACGAGGTAAGCCCTATTTGCATCATGAGCGACAAGGATGATTACCTGAACTGTGCGGTTAAGATCCATTCGGGCGATATTGCCGCAACGTTGAATTCCGTTAAGAAGATCTGGAACGATACTTACCCTGACCAACTGTACTCTTTCCAGTTTCTGGATGACCGCATTGCAGATTTTTATCAGACCGATAAGCTGATCCTTATTCTGATTAAGGTATTTACAGGCATTGCCATTTTTGTAAGTTGCCTGGGCTTATACGGGATGATATCATTTATGGCTTTCAGGAAAACAAAGGAGATAGGCATCCGGAAAGTGTTTGGTGCTTCCGTAGACCGGATTTTATGGATCTTCGGCAGGGAATTTATGCGATTATTGCTGGTTGCCTTTGCGATAGCAGCGCCTATAGGCTGGTGCAGTATGTACCTTTATTTGCAGGGATTCACCTACCGGATTTCCATTGATGCAGGTGTATTTGTGTTAGCCATACTGGTAACAACTTTCATTGTTGCACTGACCATTTGTTATCGTGCGGTAAAGGCTGCTCTTGCCAATCCGGTTAAGTCTTTGCGAACAGAATAAGCTGAAAAATGCACAAACGTTTGGAAAGAATTCCTTCGCCATGGATTAGTAGCCTTTTCCGACCAGTTAGTATTGCTGATCATCAGTTGCCAGGGGGCAATAAAGGTGAGATCTTTAAAATCAGAATTACCGGGCAGGTCCTCATAAATCCCCTGCACGATAACATCCAGCTGGTTGTCGATCTTTATGGTTTTATTCATAGGATCGGCGTTACCAAACAAGGCCTTTGCTGTTGTTTGCGAGAGGATCACTGCATGTTCGTCTTTTAAGGCATCAGGCTTCGCTTTCAGCATTTTCATAGAAAGCATGGCTGTGATTTGCGGTTCGAAAAAGTTGCCGCTTTTGGTGATTTTCTGGTCGCCAGAAGTCAGCAGATGATCGTCCGTCCAGGAAGCCATGGAGATATGTTTAAAATCGCTTCCATAGTCTTTTTTTAGCTGGCCGCCAGGTAAATAAGGTACAGCGGTTTGCGAGGTAATATCGCCGTTAAATGTTTGATGCTGCATTACCAGGGCCAGGCTATTATAATTTTTAAAGCTTTTATTAAATGATAATTCATCCTTGATCCAGATGCCTATGAGCATAGCAACTGCCATACCCGATGCCAGTCCGGTTATATTTAAAGCACTGTAAGCTTTATTTTTTGACACGCTGCGCCAGGCCATCTTTATATAATTCTTTATCATTCCGGAAGATTTAACAATATCGCCCTACCTAAGAATATGTCAATAAGGTAAGTTGTTTATTTTTAGGTAGTTAAGAAATTAAGCTATTTCCTGTGTGCGATTTCGTTACACCAACTGTTCGGTTAAAGCTTTTTTTATTGCTATTACCTGGGATAGCAGACTAGCCCTTAAATGCTTAATATACGGCAACAACCGACCGCAAAGCGAATGGATGCTCATGCAAATGGCGAAGAAATAGCTTTAATAAACATCAGTTGGTAATGTTACCCATTCTATGACATACGATGAGATACCGATAAAACTTTTCTATCTTAGCAGAAGAATACGGGCTAATGGACTAATCATGAACTAAGAATATAAATTCGTATGAAACGGCTTCTAATCTTCGTAACCGGACTTTTTTTCTTTGGCTTCGCCAAAGCACAGAATAAATATGTTATCAAAGGACATATTGCAGACCTGGAAGACAATACAATTATTTCGTTGTTCGAGGATAACGGAAACGTCCTTAGTGTCATCTCAAGCGATACGGTAAAAGCCGGTATGTTTACTTTCTCCGGCACTGCTGATCAGAAAAAAGGTCTCATAGTTATGGGAAGGGGAGACGGCTTTCCTTCGATGTGGTTGGACGTATGGGTAGGCCCGGGCATTACTGTTAAGATCAGTGGTAGCGGAAAGCTTCTGAAGACCTGGAATGTTGAAAGTACTATTCCCGAACAGAAAGAATTGAACCGGTATATGCTGGCTTCAAAGGTTTATCAGGATCAAATTCAAATGCTTTCTGCCAGGGAAGGTGGTTTATTCCAAAGAATGGACAAAGCTGAACCTGCAAGAAGAAAAAGTATCATCCATGAGGTCGATTCCCTGCGTGCGAAGGCTGATTCCCTGCGCATCCTCGTTAATAAACAGGATCTTCAGATTCTTGGCCATTCTGCCGTTTCGTCCATCTG